>DJTQ01000009.1 GCA_002439285.1 Paenibacillaceae bacterium UBA6304 | reverse complement strand
TGGCGGCGGCGCCCTGCGGCGACCCAGCCGCTGCGCGGCCCGAGCGCGCAGCCAGGCCGCGCTTCAACTGCGCCAGGCTCTGCGCGCTGAGCGGCACCACCTCGTCGGCCAGCAGCTTGAAGTCTTCATCTTGCTGCTGGACGGTGGCGCGAAGCGCCAGCAGAGCGCCTTTGGCGACGTGAGGCGCGCAGCGCCGCCACACTTCTGGAAACAGCACGACCTCGCAGCGCTCGATCTGATCCTCGAGCTCCATGAAGGCCATCGCCTTCCCTTGCTTGGTCGTGATCGCCTTCACCGAGACGACCATGCCCGCAACGATGGCTTTGCTGTCATCTGGGGCTTCCGCCAAATCCATCAGCCGGTCGGCGCCTTCCCGTTCCAATTGCTCGTCATAATCGTCCAGCGGATGGCCGGACAAATAAAGTCCGAGCAGTTCTCTTTCCAGTTCCAATTGCTGAGTGCCCGTAAATTTCGGAATATCGGGATACTCGATATCCCAATTCGGCGTCTCCACGAAATCAAACAGCTGAATCTGCAGGTCTTCCCGCTCCTTGCGCCATTTCATCGCCGCTTCGACCGTCTCGTCCAGCATCGCCAACAATTGCGCACGATGGCCGGGCAGTCCGTCAAAGGCTCCGGCCTGAATCAGCGATTCGATCACGCGCTTGTTGCACACGCGTAAATCGACACGGCGGCAAAAATCGAGCAAACTGTCGAAAGGACGCTCCTCGCGTTCCTGCAGAATGCTTTCCATCGCCTGGGTCCCGACGTTCTTGATGGCAGCCAGACCAAATCGAATGACGCCGAGAGTCGGAGCAGACATATTTTGCGCGTCGGAAGAAGGAGGCTGGGCCCCTTGAAATCCATCAGCCGTCAAGCCGATGCCCGCCTCAGCTTGCGGCGTAAACAGCACGCGGCTCTCATTGACGTCGGGCGGCAGCACGGTAATGCCCATGCGGCGGCATTCGACGATGTATTCCGCCACCTTGCGGTGGCTGCCCATAACGGCCGTCAGCATCGATGCCATGAAGTGCACCGGATAATGGGCCTTCAAATAGGCCGTCTGAAAAGCCAGCACCCCGTACGCCGCAGCATGCGCGCGCGGGAAACCGTAGTTGGCGAAACGCACGATCATGTCGTATACCGCGTTAGCATCTTCCTCAAGATATCCCTGCGATATGCTGCCGGCCACAAAGTGGCCTCTTTGCTCATCCAGCACTTCGCGTTTCTTTTTCGAGACCGCTCTTCGCAGCAAGTCCGCTTCCCCGAGCGAAAATCCGGCCATACGCGATGCAATCTGCATAATCTGTTCCTGATATACGATGATGCCGTAAGTATCCTTTAGAATCGGCTCCAGGTCCTGATGCGGATAGTCGACGGTCGTCTGGCCATGCTTGCTCGAAATAAATTTCGGGATAAATTCCATAGGGCCTGGACGGTACAGCGCCACGACCGAAATGACATCCTCGAATACCGTAGGCTTGAGATCACGGAGTACCCGGCGGCAGCCGGCAGACTCCAACTGGAATACGCCCGTCGTCTCGCCGTCTCCAAGCATTTCATAGGTTAGCGGATCGTCGTCGGCAATCAGGCGGAAATCGGGGGTTTGTCCGGTCTGTTCTCCGATCCAGCGCATGCAGCGCTCAATAATGGACAGGGTGCGCAGACCGAGAAAATCCATCTTCAACAGGCCGACCGACTCCAGATTTTCCATAGAATACTGGGTCAATGCCGTCCCCTCGCTACCCGTTTGCAGCGGTACGGCGTCCGTAAGCGGATCCCGCGAGATGACCACCCCTGCGGCATGCGTGGAGGCGTGACGCGGCATGCCTTCCACTTTGCGCGCCATGTCCAGCAAACCTTTGATCCGGGGCTGCGAATCATATAGCTGCTTCAGATCCGGGCTTTCCGCAATAGCGCGTTCGATCGTCATGCCCATATTCCCGGGAATCAGCTTGGCGACCTTATCCACCTCGCCGAAAGGCACGTTCAATGCCCGGCCCACATCGCGGACGGCCGCCCGCGCGGCCATCGTACCGAACGTAATAATCTGCGCGACATGCTCGGCTCCGTATTTGTCCGCCACATAAGCGATGACTTCATCCCGTCGCTCGTCGCTGAAGTCGATATCGATATCCGGCATCGTAATCCGCTCGGGGTTAAGAAACCGCTCGAACAATAGCTTATATTTCATCGGATCCACATTCGTAATATGCAAAACATACGCAACCAGACTGCCGGCAGAAGATCCCCGCCCCGGTCCGGTAGCGATATCATGACGGTGCGCATAGGCGATGAAATCCCAAACAATCAGGAAATAGTCGGAGAATCCCATACTCGCGATAACCTTCAGTTCGTAATCCAGCCGTTCTTTCAGCTTGGCCTTTCCGGCTTCATCCTGCCACTCGGCCAGATGAGCGTAACGTTCGGCCAGCCCCTGTTCGCACAGCGATGCCAGATAGCTCTCCGAAGTCATTCCCTCGGGAATTGGCCGGTACTCCGGCAGGATATGACGTCCGAATTCCAGCTCAAGCCGGCACTTGTCGGCAATCTCCACCGTATTGTCAATCGCTTCGGGTAGATGCGGAAACAGCGCTGCCATTTGCTCCCCGCTCTTCATATAAAGCTGGTTCGTCCCGATTTTGAATCGATCCTCATCATCCACCGATTTGCCCGTCCCGATACAGATGAGCACATCCTGAACCTCGGCATCGCCTTCCCCAAGATAATGCACGTCATTGGTAGCCACGAGGGAGATTCCCGTCTCCTTGGCCAATTCAACCAGCAGCGAATTTACCTTCTTCTGCTCGGCCATCCCATGATCCTGAAGTTCCAGATAAAAATCATCTCCGAAGACTTCCTTATAACGGAGCGCAGCGCGCTTCGCCTCTTCCAGACGGCCGTGCAGCAGGTGCTGCGGTATTTCTCCGCCGAGACAAGCACTGAGACAGACCAGACCTTCTTTATGGCGCTCCAGCACCTCCCAGTCGATCCGAGGCTTGTAATGGAAGCCCTCCAGATGACCGATCGAGCAGAGTCGCATCAGGTTCTGATAGCCGGTTTCATTCTTGGCAAGCAAAATCAAATGGTGGATCGGCTGATCCTTCCGGCTGCCCCGTTCCTTCCGCGACGCTGCCGTAAAGTACATCTCGCAGCCGATAATGGGCTTGATGCCGTGCGCAATGCACAATTTATAAAAAGGAATCGCCCCGTACATCACACCGTGATCGGTCAGTGCCAGCGATTTCATGCCAAATCCGGCCGCTTTAGCGACAAGCTCCTCCAGCCGGGCTGCGCCGTCGAGGAGACTATATTCACTATGTACATGTAAATGAACGAAGCTCTCCATCTGTAACCTTCCTCTCAAGAGGTTGTTCAAAAAGTCATCTATTGATCACGAAGTGCATCAGGTTGCATATCCGACATCGAATCTTGAATTCAGGCGGGCCTTCCGATGCTCACGTAGGTTTTGCCTACGCTCCGCTCCTCAGTCCCTTCTTCATTCAACCTTCTTAGTGCTGAAAAGCGACTTTTTGAACACACACTTTAATCAAAACATTTGTTCCCTTTTTAAATATTTTATCATACATTGCGGAATTGCGCCCATAGAATGGTATGGAGAGGACAAGCGCAAACCTGGAAAGGGGAGTTCACCGGTTATGAGTACATTTCTGACCAAAGCGGTCATGGATTTTTTCGTGGCCTTCGGCATTGTTGTCGGGGGAGCAATGGTAGGCGGGCTCGGGGCCATCGTGTCTATGCAGCCGCCGACCCATACCATGCTCGATATCGCGGGACGGATCAAAATTTGGGCCCTCGCTGCCGCGGTAGGCGGAACCATCGATCCCATGCGGGTCATCGAGAGCAATTTTTTTGACGGGAACCTGTCTCCGGCTATCAAACAAATTCTGTATTTATTGTTCGCGTTTATGGGCGCTCATATGGGGTCCGAGCTGGTCAGATGGATGTGTGGAGGAAACCGGGGATGAACGAAAGAAACCTGCCGACGCTACCGAAATTGAAAGGGTTTAAACGGTTCATGCAGTTGGCTGCCGTATTCCTGCTCGGCATGGTCGCAGGCAGCATCGCCTTCAATATCGTCTTTCAGAAGAGCTACAATAAGCTTTGGGTTGAGAATAAGGACCTGCAAATCCAGCTCTATCAAGCCGAGGAAGACAATAAGACGCTGAAAAAATACCACAAGCGCTCCACCGTGATCAAGGAGATTCAAGTGCGCGTAGAAGAGAGGGATCCCCCTCTGGATGCGCTGGCGGTCAAGGAGGTCGTGCAGCAGTTGCACGAAGAACTGGAGGTGCTCCGCGGACGGAGTATTTTCGAAATCGATTCCGACGCCAAAATGGCTCGCACGCTATTAAACCGAAAAATCTATGCCGTACGCGACAAAGAATATGCGATTCAGGTAAAAACGATGCTGGTAAGCGAAGGCGTATTGCAGGTATGGGTCGATATCCGGCCCTATGTGCGGAGCTGAGTTTTCATGCTACAATGAAAAAGATCACAGACAAGCTGTAATCTTAGGCTGAATTTACTTGAACTATTATCTATAAAAAGGAGCAGTGACTCTTCCCATGATCCAAGGTTTGATGTACGTCTTGTACGCCGTATTGATCGTCTCCAGCATCTGTTCGATTGTCTTCAGCGTAAAATCCCGCCGCTCGCTGGATCCCCGGACCCGTGGACTGGCGCAAGCCAAAATG
>DJTQ01000010.1:1519-8809 GCA_002439285.1 Paenibacillaceae bacterium UBA6304 | reverse complement strand
AAAACAATGGGATTTATCGTTCTGGGCTGCGCACTGCTAGGCATCGGTACGGCGCCGCTCTGGCCTTGCGTTCTGATGGGGATTACGGCAATTACGGAAGAAAACAAAAACTTCGGCACCGCGATGGGGGTTATCCAAATATCGAGTCTGGGTGGAACGGGTCTCGGTCCAGTCATCATCAATTTTCTGGTCGGAGTATCGTACACGCTCGTTTTCTGGGTGCTTCTGGGATGCATGGGGGCGGTAATACTGGTGTCTCTGTTACTGCCGAGACATGCGGGAAGCCGCAAAGTAAATGCCGGTGGGGAGATTGTGTCCATTGCTAACAGCGGTACCGCGGATAATAATGATTCCACGGCTTACCGCGAAATCACGTCTAACAGAGACTCTATTGCCAATAGAGATAGCGAAGCCACGGGCGATACCAGGACTAGCAGTGATATCAATGCTAAGAGTCAGCATGAGGTCTCTTCCAAAAACGAATTATGGCGAGGCGGACTTCCCCAGATCTGGAAAAATATCAGGGAGACGCACCGGCATATCCGGACCCATCTGAAGGTGAGTCCGTTACTTTATCCCGCCTTATTCCTGCAGTCCTTCGCCGTCGGTCTGCTCACCCCGGTCATTACGCTGTTTGTCCGCTCCGAGTTGGGCCTTTCGCCTGAAGCGTTCAGCCTGATGCTGATATCGGGAGGCGGGGTCACTGTGCTCGGGCTGATTCCGATCGGCAAACTCGTTGACCGGTACGGGACCCGCCGGTTTTTGAACACCGGATTTGCGCTCGCCGCCGTATCCGTCGGTTTGTTTGCCTTTATCCGGCCATTGCCGATCGTCTGGATACTCGTCATGCTGATTGGAGTCAGCTATGCGTTTATCCTTCCTACCTGGGATACGATGATCTCCCACCTGCTTCCGGAAGGGGAAAAGGGCACCGTCTGGGGCCTTTTCCTGACGATCCAGGGCATGGGTATGGTAGTGGGCCCGATCGTCTCCGGTAAAATGTGGGACGCCCTGGGTGCCCATGCTCCC
Source organism: Paenibacillaceae bacterium UBA6304 (assembly GCA_002439285.1). GTDB lineage: Bacteria > Bacillota > Bacilli > Paenibacillales > Paenibacillaceae > Fontibacillus. Next base: position 7,780 of record DJTQ01000010.1, on the reverse strand, counting down.
TTCGTAGCGAGCTCGGTATCCATGGCCTTGCTGTTTATTTTGCATTTGTATTTATCACGCAAATCTTCCGCCTCAGCAGGAGCTCCTTCCCGGTAAGAGCGGCGGGCTGCACACATGTAACTCGTCCCAGGTAGCGCCTGCCCAGCTTGCCCCAATTTGCAACCATAACCCCGTGTGCACTTAACCAATTAGCTGGAAAACCTCCAGCTAATTTCAGCAAACGGTGCTTTCTAGCCCAATTAACTGGAAAGCCTCCAGCTAATTGGGCTGTTTTCACCCACTAAGGGCGGAAAAGCTAAATTTAGATGGAGGTTTTCCAGTTATTCTCGATATTCTGCTGGATACCAGCTAATTAGCTGGAGAAAATCCAGTTAAATTAGCGGTATCCAGACACACAGTACCCAGCACCCAGCACCCAGTTACACAGTACTAGTCACATACAGCACAGTTACACAGTACTAGTCACATACAGCATCCAGTTGCACAGCACCCAGCCGCACACCAACCAACCATTTCCGCTTTAAGTTTCCCTGCTAATTCAGAATGAAGCTTGATACAGCGGAAGCAGGGAACCGAAGGTTTCCTCGATCTTTGCCGTCAGCTTAGCGCCGTCGCGCAGAACTGGATCATCCCGGTCAATTCGCAAACCGCACATAATTTCCGCCTTTTTAACGTTTTTCAACTTTTCGGCCATGTCCTGAAGATTCTGGGAGTTCGTATCGGCATGTGATTTGCCGCTGGGATCCATATGGTCCATGGACCAGTAAAACTCGGCGGGCACCGCTTTTTTGATTTTGGCAGTGTGCTTGAGCATATAATCCGCGAACACCGCTTTATTCGGACTTTCATATATGACTGCAAATATTACGAACAAATGGGTGGAGAACATACCAACCTCAAAATGCGGCAACGCCTTATATCCACGTTTGCTCCCCGCCCAGGCAACCCAGGTGTCGATCGGAGGGTTTACTTTACGCCGGGCATGCTTGGCCACATGCGGATACATGTCTTCGCCGCACATAACGGAGAGATATGGAGAGAGCGCGCCGCCCAGAGCTTCAAGCTTGGGTCTGACCCGGTTAATGATCGCTTCCATCCGGGGCTCTAACCCGGGAACCGTCAAACTGTCGAAATCTTGCTCGGTAAAACCGTTGAACGTCATCTTAATACCTCCATCACTGGCCTCTTGCTGGCTTGGCTTTCAATCCGATTATAGCATATTTTGCGAATCCGGCCCGGCCGGGAAGAAATCCAGCTTTCCGAGCAGGGCGTGAAGGACGGAATATCGCCTTTTTGAGTCAGACACCGCCCGAAACGGGTAAAAATAATCAATAATCCAAGTTCCGTTACATAAGATGGAGTATACGATATGGTAAGCCGCAAGTGGGAGAGATGCGAGGCCCGGCCGACGCCCTAAAGCCCGGTTAGGGTTTGATCAAGAAAGGGAGGGAGTGCCATGAATAAAAGCTATGAAGTGGAATACTGCAACCTGGAACTCCGATTCGACCGCCGGCATATACAGCAGCTAATTCGTGATTTGATCCAAGACGGATATTCTTTATATTGGAGCGAGAACGAATCCGTTTTCATTATTTCCGTACGAACGGGCCGCAAGTTGACGAAGCTTCGCTTTCAGCGTCTGGCGAAAGGATACAAGCTGGTGGGCGACTACGTGATTAAGGATGCCAAATTAGCCGAATGGTTGGAGAAGCTGATCGGAGACCTCCGCGGGCACGCCGTGGTTAAGCGCTTTAAAGACCGGCAGATTCTGATCGAGAATATTTTGTTCGGCGAAGTGATCAGGCTAGTCGAAATCAACGGCATGGAACACCGCGTGATTTACCAAAAAGGCCCCGTCCTCAATTCGGAGAAAATGGCTGAGATGTATGTTTCCCAGTCTGCGGAACAACAGCTTGAAACTTTGCAGGAGGAGCTGGACCGGGAACTGGAGAAGCTTTACGATGCGCTGCAAAAAGGCGACAAGGATCTGGCCGAGGCCTGCAAGGAGAAGTTGCGTAAACTGCGCATCAAATTGATCCGGCTTGAATGGTAGATTTCATTTTGACGCAAACTATGACTAAATTCATTGCAAGCCCCCTGATCTAATAGGGGGTTGTTTTGTGGGTAGGGGTCAAGGGGTTCACTTCTGTACTCAAAAGAGTTAAAATGATACTATTGATAAAAATATAGTGTGCAAAGGATGGAGACCATGTCGAAACAACAGATTGGCGTTATCGGATTGGCCGTAATGGGCAAAAATTTGGCCCTAAATATCGAAAGCAGAGGCTTTACCGTTTCGGTATTCAACCGCTCCCCGCAAAAAACGCATGACTTACTGGAGAACGAAGCCAAAGGCAAGAACCTTGTCGGCACCTTTTCGGTAGAAGAGTTTGTGCAATCTTTGGAAACGCCTCGCAAAATTTTGATCATGGTACAAGCCGGTTCCGCGACAGATGCGACCATTGAGAGCTTGCTTCCTTATCTGGATCAAGGCGATATCATTATCGACGGCGGGAATGCTTACTTCCCTGACACGCAACGCCGCAGCAAAGAACTTGAAGCCAAAGGCTTCCGTTTCATCGGCACCGGGGTATCCGGCGGCGAAGAAGGCGCATTGAAAGGTCCCGCTATCATGCCGGGCGGACAAGAAAGTGCCTACAAGCTGGTTGAACCGATTTTGACGGCGATTTCTGCTAAAGTGAACGGCGATCCTTGCTGTACATATATTGGACCGGACGGTGCCGGACACTACGTGAAGATGGTTCACAACGGCATCGAGTACGGGGACATGCAGTTGATCGGCGAAGCTTACCATCTGTTGAAAGACGTGCTTGGCGTTGATGCCAAAGAACTGCATGAAATTTTCACCGATTGGAACAAAGGCGAGCTGGACAGCTACCTGATCGAAATTACCGCCGACATCTTCTCGCAATATGACGAAGAAACCGGTAAACCGATGGTTGACGTCATCCTTGACGCCGCAGGACAAAAAGGCACAGGCAAATGGACGAGCCAAAGCGCCCTCGACCTCGGCGTACCATTGTCCATGATCACGGAATCGGTATTCTCCCGCTTCTTGTCCGCCATGAAGGAAGAGCGTGTAGCGGCAAGCAAGATTTTGAGCGGTCCGGCTAAAAAATCATTCAACGGCGACAAAGCCGAATTTATCGAAAATGTCCGCAAAGCACTGTTTGCAAGTAAAATCGTGTCGTATGCCCAAGGCTTCGCGCAAATGCGCTCCGCTTCGGATGAATACGGCTGGGATTTGAAATACGGCAACATCGCCATGATTTTCCGCGGCGGCTGCATTATTCGTTCGCAGTTCCTGCAAAACATCAAGGATGCGTACGATCGCGATCCTGCACTCAAAAACCTGCTTCTGGATTCTTACTTCAAAAATGTCGTGGAAAACTATCAGGATGCATGGCGCAAAGTGGTTGCAGCCGCAGTCGAGAACGGAATTCCGGTTCCAGGCTTCTCAAGCGCGCTGTCCTACTATGACAGCTATCGTACAGAACGTCTGCCTGCCAACCTGCTTCAAGCGCAGCGTGACTACTTCGGTGCTCACACCTTTAAACGTGTGGACAAAGAAGGCGTATTCCACCATCAATGGTTCTAAGAACCAGATAAGAAATCATGTATTGAACAGCTCAGACAAGGGTGCTAAAGCAGCGGAATTCCGTTTGCTGCGGCGCCCTTTTTTCATAGGTCCAGCTAATGAATCTTGGAAAACGGTAATTTTTCCGAGGAGAAGTGCCAAAGTTACAAGCCTGTGTTATGATATGAAAAAGTTAATTTGCGTACCATGGGATCAGGAAGTAAAGTAGGTGAAAATTTGCAAACCACAAGTAAGGTTATCGTACTGATCGGGATGATGGGGACCGGCAAATCCACGGTCGGCGCGCATCTTGCCGCTGAGACAGGATATCGGCTGCTGGATTTGGACGCTTTGATTGTGGAGAAGGCAGGTTGCTCTATACCCATGTTGTTTGAAGATAAGGGAGAGGCCTATTTCCGCGATGTGGAATCGGCCGTGTTGGCTGAGGCGCTCGAGGTTCCGGGTTCGATCCTGGCCACGGGAGGCGGTGCGGTACTACGGGAGACCAACTGTCGGGAAATGCTGAAATACGGTTGGGTCGTTGCGCTTACGGCTTCGGTGGATGAGATTATTGCCCGGGTTGGAGAAGACAAAGGAAGACCTCTTCTTGCCGGTGGAGCCAGAGCAAGAATCACTGCCCTCCTGGAGGAACGGAAGCATGCTTATGATTTTGCGCATGTGACCATCGATACTTCCGGCAAAAGTGCGGAAGAAGTGTCTGCGGAGATTTTAATGCATTACCGCGGTTAACCAATCAATAACTATAAAAGGGGATATACATATGGATATGATCGTGAGGCCCACTGCGGAACTAAAAGGAGAAATCGGAGCGCTGTCCTCCAAAAACTATACGACCCGCTATCTGCTGGTAGCCGCTCTGGCTGAGGGCACCAGCACCGTGTACTATCCCGCCCACAGCGAGGACAGCGACGCGATGCGCCGCTGTATCCAGGATCTCGGTGCCGTGCTGGAGGAGGATGACGAGAAGATCATCATCACCGGCTTCGGCAAGCATCCGCGCGATGTGAGGGAGCTCAACGTAGGCAATGCGGGAGCGGTGTTACGGTTCTTGATGGCGATTGCTGCACTGTGCCCGGATGTGACCTTTGTGAACACTTATCCGGACTCCCTTGGCAAGCGTCCGCACAGCGACTTGATCGAGTCGCTGGAATCGATGGGCGTGCAGATTGAGCACCAAGACGGACGGCTGCCAATCAGGATCAGCGGGGGGAAGCCTAGAGGCGGCAAAATCAAAGTATCCGGCGAGGTCAGCTCGCAGTATCTGAGCGCTTTGCTGTTCTTGACCCCGTTGCTTGAGGAGGACAGCGAAATTGAAGTCTTGGGCGATCTGAAATCGAAGGTGGTCATCGGACAGACGCTGGAAGTGCTCGAGCAGGCAGGTATCAAGATTGAAGCAGCCAGCGATTATATGCGCTTCCGTGTTCCGGGTCGCCAAGCTTACCAGGCCAAGAACTACACGGTTCAAGGAGATTATCCCGGTTCTGCAGCCATTTTGGCTGCGGCAGCCGTGACGAAATCCGATGTTAAGGTACATCGGCTGATGGAACGCAGCAAACAAGGTGAACGCGCTATCGTCGATGTGCTGCAGATGATGGACGTTCCGCTCAGCCATAAGGACGGGACGGTTCACGTGCTTGGCAATGGACGGCTGCGTCCGGTGGAGTTCGACGGCGACGCCGCGACCGACGCGGTGCTGGCTATGGTGGCGGCAGCCGTGTTTGCGGATGGGACCTCGAGATTTTACAACGTAGAGAATTTACGGTATAAGGAATGCGATCGCATTACGGATTACCTTAATGAGTTGAAGAAGGCCGGCGCTCAGGTGGAAGAGGGTCAATCGGAGATCATCGTCCACGGCCGTCCTACGGGACTCGAAGGCGGGGCAACAATTAACGCGCATTACGATCACCGGGTCATCATGGCATTGACCGTTGTCGGTTTGCGCTGCAAGGAGCCGCTGCTAATCAAGGACGCGCATCATGTGGCCAAATCATATCCGCAGTATTTTGATCACCTGGCCGCGCTTGGCGCTTCGGTGGAGTGGGTAAAATAACGTTAAGAAAGGTGTGATCAAAGATGGCATTTGAAAACCCGAGCCGTGAGGAAATCAAGGGGATTTTGCAAAACGCCGGCAATATCGCTGTCGTCGGTTTATCCGATAAAAGTGACCGGACTTCGTATATGGTAGCCCAGGCACTCCAAAACAACGGCTACCGGATCATTCCGGTGAATCCGTCCGCCAGTGGCGAAATTCTCGGCGAGAAGGTCTACGCCGCTTTGAAGGACATCCCCGAGCCGGTGGATATCGTCAATGTGTTTCGTCGTAGCGAATATACACCGGAGGTGGCCCGTGAAGCGGTAGAAATCGGAGCCCGCGTACTCTGGCTTCAGCTTGGCATTGCCAGCGACGAAGCTTACGAAATTGCCTCCCAAGGCGGTTTAACGGTTATTATGGACCGTTGCATCAAGGTGGAGGACAGTATTTTAATCGGAAAGCGCTAATAGAATTCAGGCGGGCCTAGAGGATGCTTTCGAAGTATGTTTCCTGCGGAAACATTTGAGGTGCTCACGTAGGTTTTGCCTATGCTCCGCTCCTCAGTCCCTCCTTCATACAACCTTCTCGGTGCTGAAAAGTCGACTTT
>DJTQ01000010.1:0-1284 GCA_002439285.1 Paenibacillaceae bacterium UBA6304 | reverse complement strand
AAGTCGACTTTTTGAACACGCACTAGTATAGCTGCAAGCAGAGACCCGCTCCTTTGGTGCCGGGTTTTTTGTTTCAGTATTTCGAATTCCTTTGACAAATTTGCGAAACAGGGCTTACCATAAAGTATCAGAGAGAGGGTATCCTATATTACAAAGTAGGACAATAGGGGGTCGAAACATGATACAGGGTATCGGTGCAGCCGCAGGCGTAGCGATAGGCAAAGCGTTTGTACTGCCCGCCTGGGAATGGGATGTGCAGGATCGCCGGATGGAGAAGGTGGATCTCGCCAAGGAATTCGAGAGATTGTATGAAGGAATCCGCACGTCCAAAACCGAGATCGAATTCATGAAGAATGAAATCAAAGAGACGGTAGGGGTTGCGGAGTCTAGCATTTTTGACGCGCATATCGCCATTTTGGAAGACCCCGTGTTTATGAGTGAAATTCAGGGAATCATCGAACGCCAGTACAAAGCGGCCGAGGTTGCGGTTAAGGAAGCGATCGACCATTTTGTGACGATGTTTGATCTCCTGGATGATGAATATATGAAGGAGCGGGCTCTCGATATCAAAGACGTCGGGAACCGGCTACTGAAGCACTTGCTCGGCACGCCAGAGATTACTTTGCCTGCCGACACGCAGCCTTACATTTTAGTGGCCAAAGAGCTCTCGCCTTCACAGCTGGTTCACTTGAACCCGGAAAATGTGCTGGGGATGGTTACCATGGCGGGCGGGCAAACTTCCCATTCTGCCATTATGGCTCGCGCCATAGGCATCCCACTGGTGTCCGGATTGGAGAACAAGCTTGATGAACCGCTTCAAACCGGGGACTTCCTCATCATTGACGGGGATGAAGGCCGGATTTATCGTGAACCCGAGCAAGAATTGATCGACAGGTTTACCAAAATTGCCGAAGGCCAACGTCGTAGGAAGGAACAACTTCAACTCCTAGCTTCTGTGGAGGCTGTGACGAAGGACGGCTACCAATTACGGTTGGCGGGCAATATCAGCTCGGTGAAGGACCTGGAGAAAGCGATGAAATACGGAGCGCAGGGCGTAGGACTTTTCCGTACGGAATTTTTGTATATGGATCGTCCGACCTTCCCGACCGAAGAGGAGCAGTACGAGGTATATCGTCAGGTAGCGGAGAAAGCGGGAGGGCACCCGGTAGTCATCCGAACACTGGACATTGGCGGAGATAAGCAACTGGAGTATTTTGCTTTGCCGGAGGAAGAGAATCCGGTGCTAGGTTATCGGGGCATCCGCATCAGCCTGGACAGCAACGA
>DJTQ01000227.1 GCA_002439285.1 Paenibacillaceae bacterium UBA6304 | reverse complement strand
GAGTATTCCATGGAACCATCAGCACCGATCAGTTGGTTCGCCGCATCATCCGCGGTTACGCTTGGTGCCGAAGGAATCGGGATAACTTGAGGTTCCCTGAAGTACAGAACGGTTACCTCTCCGGCAGGAACTTCCGCAGTCGCTTTTACGCGTACCTGTACGGTATAGTTGCCGCGGAATACCGGTGCGTCGTCCGGATTATAACTAATCCAGAGCGTCCCGCCGTCAAGCGAATACTCCATGGTGTCATTCGCACCGTTGATGGTGTAGGTGGCTTCATTCACCGATACGTTTGGTGCAGGCGGAGCCGGTTGAACCGGATTAGCAGTGAATGTCAGCGTCGTCACGGCTCCGGCCGGCACAGCTCCTGCCGCTTTCACCCGAACTTTCACCGTCACATCGCCAGCAAACGTCGGTGCATTGACGAAATCATAGTCCATCCATTGGGCACCGCCATCTGTCGAATATTCCATGGTTGCGTCCATGCCCACTAACCGGTTGTTTGTATCGTCCGCCGTTACGCTTGGAGCACGCGGAGCAAAGAACAGATCAAAGGTTTCCTGAATGGCCGCAAAATCGGCATACCCGCCGGTTGGCCTGTGATCAATCATCCACTGGGCTAACTCCCTGTATGTCTGATAAGTAAAATCAGGTCCATCGGTCTTATCTAAATTGAGCATAAAGCTCTCCATTAACGGATTCTGATCAGAGAAAATGATTGACAGGTTGTATTCCTCAGATTCCGTCTGCAATAAACGGAGATTTACGAGAACATTATACATCTCAGTCTGCTTCGTTACCTTGTTAATCGGTTTATAGATTGAAAAAGTTGCTGTCAACGCACTCATAAAATCAGTTGCTTCTAAATCCTGATTGGTAAGCAAGTAAAACTTGGTACGATAAGCGAAAATTTCCTTATCCACCGCACTCATCTCTACGAACGACTCTCCAAGCATGGCTAACGGTTCCACATCTTCGTTACCCGGAAAAATTTCTTTACTCTCCGCCAGTTTCGTGAAGAATAAGTTGTTATTATTATTAATAGTCGAGAGTTCTCTTTCATCAAAAAAGTTCATGGGCAGCAAGGTTAAATCTATAACATACTGTACTTGTTCTTTGGTTGTATAATCCCCTTCGATGAAATACGAAACGGCTTCAACCATGTAATCTAACTGTTCGATTTCCCATGATCCAAACCCATCCGGAAACTTCAGGCCGAGTTCTTGATTCGTAAGCGCGTTTAGCAAACCTCCGGCACTATCCTCTGCCTTTGCCTCATTCACCATCTCAAGAGGCGTCAATCTCGTGGCCCTCTGGTTATAACCACTATCGCTACCGTCACTCTTCGCATTCGCAGTGCTTCCTCCCGCCAATGATATTGTCGTAAACATCATGACGACGGATAAAATAATACTGACCAACCTCTTCATGCTATCATCCTTCTTTATCCTGATCTATGTTTGAGCAGCCTATTTTCAGGCAAATGCCACTCATCATTAAATTATATTTATTATCACTGAACAAATTCTGAACAAATTCGACATAAAGATGCACAATGCGACAAAAAAATTCACCCTCCGGATTATTCCTTCAGGTGAATCACTTAATCATTTATAGATTGTCGATCAAATCCGTTAGCCTCTTCTGAGGCTCCTCCCCAAGCTGCTGCCATAGCGTAGCTCTGTAATTCTCGAACACTCTCAAAGCCTCCCGCCGGTCCCCTTGCCCGATCAGGTACTGAATCAACTCCGCTATATACGACTCTTCCCAAGGATCCAATTCATTTAACTTCTCAAGAATTTCTCTCAGGAGGCTGCCGGTGAAATCGCTCTGCCGATACAATAACAATGCTCTCTCCAAGTAATGAATCACTGCTTTTCTCAACTGTTCCTTCACGGTTAGAGACCAGGAATAGTCCTCTTCCGCTAGATAATTATCTTTATATATCTCCAATAGCCTTTTTATTTCATCATCGTCGCTAAGGCCTGGTTCTTGCTTCATAATTTCTTTGATTTCCTGAACATCGCTGTCGGCCTCCAGCACAAAGGAATAGCGCTCATCCTCATAGTTGATTGTATCCTCGTATCCGCGGCTCTTTAATTCCTTCCGCAATTGATACACCGTGGTATGTGCCAGTGCCGCTGCTTTATCCGGCGATTGCCCCGGCCAGAGGTCCTCCATAATTTTATCCCGGTGTACGGGTTCATTCCTATGGATTAAATAAGCGCACAGCTCCTTTACTTTCTTAGTTCTCCATTTAACCGGATTATTGTGTTGATCGATAAGCCGGAAACTGCCGAGAAGGCCGAACTTAATCCTTGAGAGCTCGTCCGGCTTGGCGCCCCCCCGCTGTCTTCTCTGAGCGATTCGCTCCACGGTCTTTCTCAGACGATTCTTATCAATAGGCTTCAGGACATAATCCACCGCCTGGACATTAAATGCTTCAATCGCATATTGATCATAGGCAGTCACAAATACGATCTCTGCATCGCAATCCATCATTTCCACTCTTTCAGCCACTTGAATCCCGCTTAGCTCCGGCATTTCAATATCTAAGAAGAGGATATCCGGCTTGATCGTTTCAGCGATTCTAAGTCCTTCTGCAGGACTCGTAAATTTACCGGCAACACCAATTCCCCCTATTTCTTGAAGCATAGCCTCCAACAAATTTAATGCTAAAATTTCATCATCCACCAATAAGGCCTTTAGCATTTCTCATCCTTTCCTTTCGGAGAAGATCTGAGGAAATCTTAACTCCACGGTAGTTCCTCTGCCCTCTTCACTCTCAAAATGAATCGTAGCATCCTCATAATATTTCAGGCGGTTTATAATATTTTTAATTCCCACACCTTGTCCGATGGAATTGTCCCCATTTCTTAGCTGCTTTAATTGTTCCTCGGACATCCCGGCTCCGTTATCGGTAACCCGGAAGATCATCATGCCCTTCTCCTCTGTGACGGTGAGCTTAACTTGTCCGCCTGCCGCCTTCATTTTCAATCCATGCAGGATCGCATTTTCTACCAGCGGCTGCAGCAACAGTGGTGGAATCAGGCCATTAACCGGCCCCTCCACCTTAAGCTTCCATTCCAACTGCTCCGGAAACCGGGTACGATGAATATTTACATAGGACTGGATCAGAGACAGCTCTTTTTCCAGGGCAACCAATGTGCTTGTATTCTCGAACGAGAAACTCCCCCGCAAAAAATGCGCGAAATCCGTAATCATCATCCGTGCTTTCTCCAAATCCGCATAACTGAGTGCAAGGATCGAATTCAGGACATTATACACAAAATGGGGTTTTATTTGCGCCTGTAAAAAGGCTACCTCCATTTTGGCCGCCGTTTCCGCGGAATCTTTCATGAGAATCAAATTACGGATTCTTGTTTTTAACTCCGACACATCCAACGGCTTATGGAGAAAGTCGTTGGCGCCGGACTGGAAAGCCGCAATCATGTCTTCAGGCCTGATCGCAGCCGTAAGCATCAAGATAGGCAGCTCGGATAAATGATACGATTTTCTGAGGTGCTGGCAAACCTCATATCCCGATAATTCAGGCATCATAATATCCAGAATAACAAGAGCCGTATCGGGATGTTTTTTGATTTGCTCTAACACTCCCTGCCCGCTGTCTACGGCAATCAGATAATATTCACCGTCATTAAGCGTGTCGATTATTACTTTTAAATTGATCCGGTCGTCGTCCGCGATAATTATTTTTTTCCGCCCCTCATTTTGATAAATATAAGGGATAGGCAGCTGAACAGATTGCGTGTTTGAATCGTAGCGATGATTCGGCTCCGGCTTATCTCCGTGGACTCGAAGTGCTCCCGGAAGGGTGAAAGAGAAGGTGGTGCCCTTGCCGACTACGGAATTCACCTTGATGTCCCCGCCTTGAAGGTTTACGAGTTCTTTGGTTACACTCAGCCCCAAGCCGGATCCGCCTACCGAATATTCAAATTGACGGAACGATTCAAAGATCGACTCAACATGGTCCGGAGGGATGCCCATCCCCGTATCGCTAATTTGAATGACGACCTGATCCTGCTGGTCGAAACAATGGATTTCAATCAGCCCATGGTCTGTATATTTAACGGCATTTTCAATTAAGTTGTATAGAATTTGGCGAAGCCTGTCCTCGTCAGCCAGTACATACTGTCCCCGCTCCACATGATTGATAATCTGCACATCTTTATTAATCATGTAAGAGAAGGTTTCGACCACCACATGGGTGGCGGCAAATAAATCTACCGGAGCAGTTACAAGCTTCAATCCCCCTTCCCGCAACTTGGAGAAATCCAGAATATCGTTGACGAGATGGGACAATCTCCGGGCAGCGCTTACGATGAGGGACATCTTTTCCTTTTGGTCCGTCGTCAAGCCGTTCTTATCCAACATGGATTGCGAAATCGCAATAATCCCGTGTAGTGGAGTCCGAAATTCATGGGAGGTCTTTGCCAGAAACTCATCTTTCATTTTATCCACGCGCAATAACGCATTCGACAGCTCTTCCTTTTTGAGAAAGTTGTCCGTAAACCGGTGTGAAATGAACCACGAAAGCATCGTTAAACAAATAAACGGCAATAAGGGCGGTAAAAAAGTCAGTTCCAGATAAGTCGTGACATTCAGCGTTCCGACAATAAAGTATACGAGAATCGTTAATGTACTAATAATTAAATAGGCAGCACCCGTAGAACGGTGATAGGCCGCGATAATCTGAACATAAACGACATAAACCAACACCATAAATATATACATGGAGTTAATACTTTGAAAACTGGAATGAATTTGGATCGGAAGTAAAACGGCCGCGGCCAGCACCACGCCTGCGATACAAAGAAGGTTGACGATTTTTTTTCGGGCAAAATCCTTTAAGGAATAATGGAAATAGAACAGCATAAACAATCCGAAAAGAATACTCGAAATCGCCTGAATTCTTTCAAATATTTCGTAGGGAGTCGCAGGAAAAAGCGAAAACAGAACCTTCTCCCCATGGGAAAATGCATATAGCACATTCGCGAAACAAAACAGAGAAAAGAACAGTTGGCTAATATCTATTCTCGCATGAAGATAAGAACCCAGGAAATAGATAAACATCGTCAAAAAGGCGGTGATCGTCACCCAATCATAAACTAAGGAACTCTCTCTCAATTTCCCGATGCTGGCCTGATCTCCAAGAAAGATAGAACCCAATATCCCGCCGCCCGAGGCATAATGAAAATTGGCGACTCGGACAAGAAGCTCGATCTCTTGCTTGCCGGGTGAAAAATAAGCGGCGTAAGGGATATTATTGGGGACATAGGAGATATCTTCGCCGACAGTACCGCTTCCCCCTATACGTTTACCATTCATGATCATTTCATTGGACATCCGGATATTTCCCGTCTTTATTCCGTAAATCCGGTCCGGCTCGTCTACCATTATAATCAGGCGATAGGTTCCGCTTGTAAACTTGGGCACCTTGTTGCCGTCAATTTCATGTTTTGTCCACAACGAAGGAACCTGAACAAGATGGGCATTTTGCTTATCAAACGAAGTGGCGTCTGCCAATTCTCCCGGAATGAATTCCCATTCCCCGTTCAGCGGTATCGCCTTCCGATTACTAAAGTCGTAATTGCGAAGATCCATAACGCCGTTAATCGCCTGCGGACGCTCCGCTCTTTCCTGATTCACGTGCGCAAATAAAGCGTACCCGCCGTAAATTAAAATCATTAGAGTTACAACCAGCCCTATAACTAACCTTTTCTTCTTTCTCATGATCATTAAATCGGCCTTCCCGTGTCTACGAACCAAACATCACATCGGGAAGGCCTATCCTTTCTACAAACTTTCAATTGCCGACACGTCTCCATCTTCTTGACCCGCTAGCTTGCGGATGTCTTCGAGAAGAGAATCCGCCAACTTTAAAGCATCCGCCAAAGGCAAGGTCTCGAATTTTTGCGGATTGCTGTGACCCACATGCTCGCGCCATGCCGCATTCAAAACATCCCTGCGGCGGCCTACGGCGCGAATGAATGATCCGTCCATGCTTCGGGCCCATTCCGGCGTATCCTCCGCTTCGATCTGGAAGACGTCATTTAGAATAGCACGGGCCATAATCCAATGACCGTCGTCTTCAGGATGGACCCCGTCGTTGTACTTGTATGCCGGGTCCGCTTCCCGCCGCATAGCGATAAAAAACATCAGCGGTTCCCGGAGATTCACCACGGTATACCCTTGCTCCGCTCCGTATCCCGTCACCCAATCGGCATATCTTCCAAGCACTCCATTATAGTCCTCATAGGGCGTCTCAAAGGCATACTCCGATAGTCCCTCCGGCTGAGCCTCCCCATTGATTGAGTGCACGTCAAACGGCGGAGGCGTCATCAGAATTACCCTCGCCCCTGTCTGTTTTACCTGCCCCACTGCGTTCTTCATTCCATCCTGGAAAAGCTTAAACCGTTCCTCGGAGAACGAATGGTAAATCCCGTCGTTCATTCCGTAGCATAGGAACACCCAATCCGGCTTGCACTCTTCAAGCGCCCGGCCCAGCCGTTCATGCACGCAGGGACGCGGAAACGGATGGCTCGATTCATGTGTGCCGGCCGCCGTCTCGCTGCCGACGCCCAGATTGATCAGTTCCATATTGTGCCCGGGAAAATGCTTCAGAAAAAAAGCGTCAAGATAACGGATATAACCTCCGTTCTCCGTGATGCTGTCACCCAAAAATACAATTCGTTTCCTTTCCGGAATTTGAAGCAGGTCGTTAAGTTCCTGGCTGCTCATGCTATCCTCACCTTTCAATATCTATATAAGATGAACTATTGAAGTGGATGTCAGAGGCAAGTACGTAAAATGTTTCTACGATTGCTGTTGTTTCCAGATTTCTTAATTATATATGATCAAATAGGGTAGAAATCCGAAAACAAAGGCGACCACTCCGCTTCTTCGGAAGCATTTTACTCCCTTGCCCGCATCATATTCTTTAGTTCATCTTATATAAGAAATAATCATCAAATATGAAACCTGGCCCGGAATTTGCCCGGCGGCTCCCCGGTCCAACGCTTGAATTGGCGGCTGAAATGCGCAATATCCTTATAGCCAAGGCGTATAGAAATCTCTTCCACCGATAGAGCAGGCTCCATGAGCAGAAGCTTGGCCTTCTTCAGCTTCAGCGCTGATAGATATTGACGCGGGGACATACCGTACACGCGATGAAACATCCGGTTGCATGAGGACGCGCTGTAACCGAGATTTTCGGTCACGGCAGCAACGGTTTCCCGCGAAGCATCCGCGGAGTCCTCCCTATCGGCAAGTCTCTCGTCTTCGGGCGCTTCCACGCACCTCTCCAGCCCCGCCGCGATCTCGGCGGCGATCCGCGTCATCCGGCTACCGGGATTATCAGCCCGCTCCTGTTCGGCAAGACTTTCCCCGAGACCGGCAAACAATTCAAATACGGCGGATAGCGCCCGCATTTTATTCGCCAGCTTTTCCGTCTCTTTGCCGGAAGTGAGCGCGATCAATTTATCCAGACTCGGCCGGATGGTCCTTACCAGCGGACTGCTCTCCCCAAAATAGAACTGTCTCCCCTGGCACAACATTTCCCGCATCACGCGGTCATCCACATTAAAATGCAAACAATAATACGTCATCCGCCCCGAACCGGCTGCCCGGCTCTCATGTACATCTTCGGGCCGCAGGATCATAATATCGCCCGGCTCTTGCACAAAGCGCTGCCCATTGACGGTCATTTCTTGCCTGCCCGCCAGCAGCAAATTTACTTCAAACAGCGGATGGGTATGACTCGGGTATGACCAGTTATGTGTCACCGTGCGCAAATGTGCCGCAAACACCTGGAATGTGGAGTCCATATCCGGCAGCATAAATTCCGCAATATGATGCTCTTCCGAAATATTCATAACAGGCTCTCCTCTGTATCCGTCAAATTCACCATTTTGAACGATTTGGATAAATTGATAATCGCTTTGGACATGGGACTAGCTCCTTGCCCTTGATATAATCAGATTATCATAACGCTTACAATTAGAACAGGAGGTAATCAAGTTGGGTAAAAATAGTTTTTTTAACGCACATCACTCTCCGGTAGGAGCCTTTGCAAGTTTTACGTTAGGGTATCCGGGCAAGAGCGGCGGTTTTGATCTTGAGCTTGGCAGCCCTCCAAACCAGAATATATACATCGGGCTTCAAGAGGACGGCCAGCAACGGTACAGAGCCCTTCCCTTTTACGGAGAAGGCCAGGATGAGCGGGATCGTTACACCTCGGAACACGACGATGAGGCGGAATCCAGTGTAAAAGACGACGCGCTCATTCTTCCTTTTCCACGAGAGTCTGTTTCCCGACGGTTCGATGTCGCCACGGACGAATGGCAGGCCGGAGATTTGACCTTCCGGCTGTATTCGCCTTTCGACAGCGTTCCCGATCCGGCATCCGCGAACGAAGAGGAGCTCCGCTTCGCACTGATGCCCGCCGTACTGGCGGAAATCACCGTCGACAATACTCGCGGGACTTCCGCCCGGAGGGCCTTCTTCGGCTTCCAAGGTAATGATCCTTATTCCTCCATCAGACGGCTGGAGGATACCACCGGGGGAGCGATCACCGGCGTCGGCCAAGGCCGGCATACCGCAATCGTAACGAACGACTCGCGGGTGAGAAGCGCCGGCTTCTTCACGATCGAGGCCATTCTTGAGCCTAAGGTCGAAGAAAACCTGCGATTCGGGCTCGGACCCGTTGGCGCTCTGCTGATGGATACACCGGCAGGCGAAACAGCCACTTATCGGTTTGCGCTTTGCTTCTACAGAAGCGGTTATGTGACTACAGGAATGGATGCATCTTATTATTACAACCGTTATTTCAACAACATTGAAGAGGTAGCCTCTTTCGCGCTGCAGCATTTTGAGGAGAAGACGGAAGCAGCCCGCCGGAATGATGCGTGGATCGAGAAAGCTTCCCACCTGAATGAGGATCAGCGCTTCATGCTGAAGCACGCCATCCGGAGCTATTACGGCTCAACAGAGCTCTTGGACCATCAGGGAGAAGCGATGTGGATCGTCAACGAGGGCGAATATCGGATGATGAATACCTTCGACCTAACAGTGGACCAACTGTTCTATGAGCTGAAGATGAACTCTTGGACCGTCAAGAACGAGCTGGATCTGTTCGTCAAACGCTACAGCTACGAAGACACAGTTCGCCTTCCCGGCGATGACACGGTCTATCCTGGAGGCATCAGCTTTACGCATGATATGGGAGTGGCCAATTCCTTTTCGCGTCCCGGCTACTCGTCTTATGAACTGCATGCAATCGAGGATTGCTTCTCCCATATGACCCATGAACAGCTCGTCAACTGGGTACTGTGCGCCTCCGTTTACGTCGAACAAACCGGGGATAAGGTTTGGCTGGACAGCAATCTGGGAATCTTCGAACAGTGCCTGGAGAGCATGGTCAACCGGGATCACCCCGACCCGGCGCAGCGGAGCGGCATCATGGGCCTCGACAGCTCCAGAACGATGGGCGGAGCGGAGATTACGACCTATGACAGCCTGGATGTCTCGCTCGGCCAAGCCCGCAATAACATTTATTTGGCGGGTAAAAGCTGGGCGGCTTATGTGGCGATGGAAAAGCTGTTCCTTGGAGCCGGGCGGCCCGACCACGCCAAGCTTGCCGGCGAACAAGCCGACCGCTGTGCCGGCACAATTGCCGCGCATCTGCTGCCCGGCGGCTACATCCCTGCGGTAATCGGAGAGAATAACGACTCCCGGATTATTCCGGCGATTGAAGGCCTCGTGTTCCCGCTATACACGGGATGCAAAGAGGCACTTGAAGAAAACGGACGGTTCGGTACTTACATCGCA
>DJTQ01000382.1:3241-4556 GCA_002439285.1 Paenibacillaceae bacterium UBA6304 | reverse complement strand
GACCGTGCCGACTCTTACGGAGCTCATGGCGGCAATATGACGAATGAGATCAAAGCCGCCCTATTCACTTACGGGAATCATACGACGAAGGTGGTTAGCCGGGTTTACGGTCTCGGGGGCAAAGAATTTTATGCCGAGGACGGGCATCATTTGTTCTCGCTGGCGGTCGAAGCCGCTAAGCAAGACCAGGTAGAAGTACCGTTCGACTATTACGGCCATACGCCTGGCGACAGAGCAAAAGCGCCGAAGCGTATGATGAACCCGCTCCGGTTTGAAGATTTGAAGACCGGGTTGATTACGGTGACCCGGAATGAAGAGACCGGCAAGCTCGGCGTCCGGATTCCTCCGCTCCGGGCCTTGACCAAGAAACCGAAACGGATCGCACCAGGGCATGGCGCATGTCCGGGCTGCGGAATTTTCTCGGGGCTGGAGTTGTTCTTTAAAGGCATTGAAGGCGATATTGTAACGCTGTTCCATACCGGCTGCGCAATGGTCACTACGACCGGATATCCGTATTCGTCCCACAAAGCGACTTACATCCATAACCTGTTCCAGAACGGGGCAGCAACGCTGTCCGGATTGGTGGAAATGTTCTGGGAGCGCAAACGTAGAGGCGAGTTCGATGAACTCGGTTTAAGCGATGATTTCACCTTTGTCATGGTGACCGGAGACGGCGGCATGGACATCGGAATGGGACCGGCGATCGGCGCGGCACTGCGGAATCACCGGATGATTATCGTGGAATACGATAACGAAGGATATATGAATACAGGCGCACAGTTGTCTTATTCGACGCCGCTCGGTCACCGGACTTCGACGTCCAATCTCGGTTCGGCGCAGCAGGGGAAAGTGTTCCATCATAAAGATACGGCGCAAATCATGGCAGCGACGAATATCCCTTACGTATTTACGGGCAGTGAAGCGTATCCGCAGGATCTCGTCAAAAAAGCGGCGAAAGCTCAATGGTATGCGCAGAATGAAGGCCTTGTTTATGGTAAAATACTGATAGCATGTCCGCTCAACTGGATCAGTAAGGACGATGAGGGAACGAATATCGTCGATGCGGCTGTAAATTCCTGCTTCTTCCCGCTGTACGAGGTGGAGCATGGGCAAACGGCGATCACGTACAATCCGGACGAAAAGAGCAAGCGTGTACCGTTGACCGACTGGTTGAAAACGATGGGTAAAACGCGCCATCTGATCAAGCCGGAGAATGAAGAAGCGCTCAAGTCCTTTGAGCAAGAAGTGGAACGCCGCTGGCAGGTATTGCTGGCCAAACATGAGCATCCATTTTTATAGAGGTTGTTCAAAAAGT
>DJTQ01000382.1:0-3024 GCA_002439285.1 Paenibacillaceae bacterium UBA6304 | reverse complement strand
GTTGTTCAAAAAGTCATCTTTCCAAGACGAAGTAGATCATGATGCGTATTCGACGTCGAATCTTGAATTCAGCCGGGCCTTCCGTTGCTCACGTACCCTATGACAGCAGATGCTTACGAAGTCGTTTTCTACGAAAACGTTTAGCTCTGCTACTCAGTCCCTAGCTTTATCCAACCTAAAGCGTTTTGTAAAAACGCACTTCGGAAGCATACACTTCGGTCCTGAAAACCTGACTTTTTAAACATTTATAAGGAATTCATACTATAAAATATCGTTTGCGGCAGATATCGAAGCTATCACCTGAGGAGGAAGTCAACATGGAGCAATTTCGGGCATTTCGCGTGCATAAGGATGAATCGGGGTTCCGGTCGGGAACGGAGTCAATTACTTTGGGAGACCTACCGGAAGGAGACGTTGTCGTCCGTGTCCATTATTCCAGTGTCAATTACAAAGATGGCTTGGCCTCAATTCCTGAAGGGAAAATAGTAAGGCAATACCCGTTCACTCCCGGAATTGATCTGGCAGGCGAGGTTACAGACTCCCGGGATGAACGGTTCCGAGTCGGAGATTTCGTGCTTTGTACGGGTTATGGACTTGGCGTCAGTCACGAAGGCGGCTTCGCCGAGTACGCCCGCGTTCCGGCAGACTGGCTTGTTCCACTGCCGAAAGACTTATCACCGCTGGAGGCGATGGGGATCGGCACAGCCGGGTTTACGGCGGCCTTGTCGGTAGAGCGCCTTTTGGCGAATGGACTTACCCCGGATAGCGGTCCGGTGCTGGTCGCCGGAGCAACCGGCGGCGTCGGCAGCATGGCGGTGTCGATGCTGGCCAAGCTCGGCTTTGAAGTAGTGGCCGTGACCGGCAAGGATGGACTGGCGGATAAGTTGCTGGCGCTTGGCGCAAGCCGGGTGCTCAGCCGGGAGGAAGGGGCGTCCGGAGCTAAAGGACCGCTCGGCAAAGAGCAGTGGGCGGCCGTCGTCGATCCTGTTGGCGGGGCCGTTACCGGTGATTTGCTTAAGAACGTGGCTTATGGCGGGTCGGTCGCTTTGTCCGGTATGGCTGCCGGGGGAAGCTTCGACGGTACGGTCTATCCATTCATCTTGCGGGGAGTTAATCTGCTAGGCATTGATTCCGTGTTCTGCCCGATGCCGTTGCGGCTGAAATTATGGGAGCAGTTGGCTGGGGCATGGAAACCGGAATCGGCACTTTCCGACTGGATCACGGTGTATGGACTCGACCGGTTACCCGAGGCTTTAACCACGGTATTGGGCGGTAAAGCTATAGGTCGTCAGGTGATTTCGCTAATGTAATAATCTTTCAGTGTCGCCGTCAGCACGGAAGTACATGCTGGCGGCGAATTTTTTTACGCCTTGGTATAAAATGGACGCAGAAGAGGTATTCTAACACCATCGAAGGATGCGAAACCAGCCTTGAAAAGGAAGGGATAGCTATGAGATGGTGGGCGATAGGTCTGGGGTCAATACTAGCGTTGACTCTTGCTGCAGGCTGCAGTGAGGGCGGACAGCGGATGGCCCAGGACGAATTGGATAAGTACAATATGAAAAGCTATGCCCAGGGCAACCAACGTCAATTGGTCAGCGGCACGACGCTGAATACCGCGCTTCTCCAGGCTTTAAAAGCCGAGTGCTCCAAGCGCAGCATCCGGCTTACGCATGAGACCTATGCTGAAGGACTTGACGGCAATATCAGCTACAGTTATTTTATCAACGGCGATGCCCGTCATTTTGTAATCGTCCATGTTTATCCGAGCGAAAGTGACCGGGTTCGGGAGATCGGGGAAATGTACGGTGTCCTTGACGGATCGACCACCGCCGCTGCAGCCACCGAGACGTCTGTCATTTCCGAAAAAGACAACGCCGCGCTTGTTTATGCTTCTAGCGGCATCCAGAAAAGTAAATACAGCAAGGATATGAAAGCTGTTTTTGACACGGTGCTGGACGGGATGAATTCGCAGCTAAACCCCTGATATACAAAATCCCTTTTCTATGGAAAAGATTCATTCCATAGAAGAGGGATTTTATTGTTTTTCAACTCATTTTGGTTATCGTGGTACTATTTTTTGTAGATTTCGCGCATGACATGCCGCAGCTCGGGTAGAATGATCTTTTCCATGGCCAGCTTTACGGCACCCTGGGAGCCCGGCATCGAGAAGACAGCCATATTTCCGATTGTACCCGCGATGGCCCTGCTTAAAATGGCCGCGGGACCGATATCCTCGGTATAGCTCAAGTAGCGGAATATTTCGCCGAATCCCGGAAGTTCCTTATTCAGCAGGCTTCGAACCGCTTCATACGTGGTATCCCGGGGAGCAATCCCCGTGCCGCCGGTGAGCAGTACGGCCTCCACTTCCCGGCTGGATACCGCTTCGCGCAGCAATTGGCGTACACCGTCATATTCGTCTTTTACGATCGTGTATCTGACAACCTTATAACCGTGACTATTCAGGAGCTCTTGCATCAATTGGCCGCTCGAATCATTCTCGACTGTCCGCGTATCGGACACGGTCACTACCATGCAGGCCACCTGCTGAGGCGCTTCGCTGCGATGTTCGTCAACAGATTTCATTTCGCTCATATCCTTTCTGGATGTAGGATTGGTATATATACTTTACCACAAACCGTGAAAATCGATCACTGCGGTTAGATGCAGGGACAGCTTTTATAAAAGGGTGCCTTATGAAAGTTGCATGAACCGGCGGCTTGGTGTAAACTCGCTCTCATGGAAAGAGGATTGACTGACGGAGGAATGTTGGATGGAAAGTAACAAAGACAAATTAACCAAATCAACAAGCGATATGACCCCGGTATATATTTTGTCCGGTTTTTTGGGAAGCGGCAAGACGACTATGCTACAGCGCCTGTTATCCTATTGGAAGGACCTTGGAAAGAAGCCGGCGGTCATCATGAATGAGATCGGAGAGGTGAACCTGGACGGCCAGCTTGTAGCTGAGGAGGTGCCTATGGCCGAAATGCTCGGCGGTTGCATCTGTTGTACGATCCGCGG
>DJTQ01000043.1 GCA_002439285.1 Paenibacillaceae bacterium UBA6304 | reverse complement strand
TCTTGTTGTTATTATTGATGTATGTTAAAAGAGCAAGGATAAACGATCCAAAGAGGAACATGATCGTCAATGCGTCTTTTACGTCCATGGCTACACCTCCTTTCGAAGGGAAACCATGCCCACCCAAGATTCAATTGTAGGTATAGTTTACCTTGATTCGAATATACAAACAAGTGTTCTTCAAACCGAGAGCATTTAGTTCAACTTTATCTTAAGAAACTTCCTTGCGCAGAAAAAAGCACCCCGGAATTTCTCCCGAGGGTGCTTGTCATCGTTTACAATTCAGTAGCCCAAAATCTCGTCGATTTTGCTTAGCTCTTCGGCGGTGAACGACGGGCTGCTTAGCGCGCCGACCGCATCTTCGATTTGGCTTACCTTGCTGGCGCCGATCAACGCCGAGGTCACCTTACCGCCGCGTAACACCCAGGCCAACGCCATCTGCGACAGCTTCTGTCCTCTTTCGGCAGCCAAATCGTTCAACTGCCGTACCTTCGCGATCCGGTCCTCGTTGACATCCTCCGGGCGGAGGAAAACGCTAGGGCCGGCGGCCCGGGAATCCTTTGCGATTCCGTTCAGGTAGCGGTCAGTCAGGATGCCTTTCTCCAGTGGGGAGAACACGATTGAACCGATGCCTTCTTCCTCCAGGGCGTCCTGCAAGCCCTCTTCGATCCAGCGGTTCATCATGGAATAGTTCGGCTGATGAATCACCGCCGGTGTCCCGAGCCGCTTCAGGATTTGGGAAGCTTCCCGCGTCTGCTCCGGGTTGTAGTTGGAGAGTCCAACGTACAGCGCTTTGCCTTGACGCACGATCAGATCAAGCGCGGCCATCGTTTCTTCCAACGGCGTGTTCGGATCAGGTCTGTGATGATAAAAAATATCGACATATTCCAGACTCATCCGCTTTAAGCTTTGGTCGAGACTGGATACTAAATATTTCTTCGAACCCCATTCACCGTATGGTCCCGGCCACATGTAATACCCCGCTTTGGTCGAGACGATCATCTCGTCTCGATATGGACGGAAGTCCTCGCGCAGCAACCGGCCGAACGTCTCCTCCGCCGATCCCGGCGGCGGTCCATAGTTGTTCGCCAGATCAAAATGGGTAATCCCCAAGTCGAACGCTCTTCGCACCATAGCGCGCCCGTTCTCGTGCACGTCGATACCTCCAAAATTGTGCCACAAGCCCAACGAAATGGCCGGTAGCTTCAAACCACTCCGTCCCGAGCGGTTATATGTCATAGTTTCATATCTGTTATCAGTTGCTTGATACATCAATGCTAACTCCCCCTTCAGTTGATATGCCTTCAATATAATACATACGAAACGAATTACCTATATCAACAAGGATGTTATATATGGCATAATGTCTTATCTTAGGCATGAATTCGATATTCGGTGGGCGAGACGCCGACCGTCTTTTTGAACATTTTAGAGAACAGCAGCGCATCCTGATATCCGACCGAACGCGCCACCTCGCCGATTGAGTAGTTCCCTGTTCTCAGCAACCCGCAGGCTCGCTCCATCCGATATTGCAGTAAATACTGCTGCGGCGGTAACCCGGTAGCCTGTTTAAATAGAGACGATAAGTATTTGCGATCCAATCCCACGAACGCAGCCAACTGGCCCACAGTAATCTCCTCACAGTAATGGCAGTGCAGGAAATCAAGGCAGCGGTGAATGTAAGAATCCCTGGCCTGATCCCTCGCCGAAGCAAGACTACCCGATGCCGGAACAAGTTCTACCAATCTTGTCAGAAAATCGCGCAACAGCGCCTGTAGGCGTAGATCCCGAGTTTCTGCGCCTGCCTCCGCTTCGTTCAGCAATTCGTATAGCTGCGGCATGAACCGCGTATCCATCGAAAAAACGGGGCTTGCCGGGCTTAATCGGGTCCGGCTTAAAATATCGGCCGCCTGATCGCCGTAGAAGCCGATCCAGGAATACGTCCAGGGGTCGGCTTCATCAGCCTGATAAAAGATGACCCGCTCCGGATAAGCGAGAAACGCTTGTCCGGCAGTCAATTCATGTGTTACACCTTCGGCGCTCACGACTCCCCTTCCGGAATGAACGAAATGAATTTTATATATGTCGCGAATCCCCGGTCCGAAGGAATGGAGCGGGGCGCAGCGTTCTTTTCCCCAATAGCTTAAATAAAGTTCCGGGCTTTCACGAAACGGGCGGTCCGGATTATGATGAAATATCGCCGGCACAAAGCAACACCTTCCTTAGTCAGCATTCGCTGCTATTGTATCACATACATCAAGCCAAAACGGTCTCTCAAAAATTCGCGGAGCGAACTTCCAAGAGACCGTTTTGTTTATTATCCTGAAGCTCGTTCGAGCTTCATATCTCTATTTCATTTTACCTACGACTTTGACTCTCAATCTAGTCGCATTCTCGGGATGATAAGCGAGCGGGGTTTCTTCCACTTCGACCAATTCGATCGTACCTGGATCGGCTCCGGCCAATTCGGCTTGTTTGACCGCCTTGTCCTCGGCATCCTTCAACGAAGCCTCGCGCGGCTCCCGCGAATAAATATAAATCTGCTCGTATTGCCCGCTGATTTGGGCGATCGAGGCACCGATGGCATTGGCCACACCACCGTTTTCCGG
Organism: Paenibacillaceae bacterium UBA6304; assembly: GCA_002439285.1. GTDB lineage: Bacteria > Bacillota > Bacilli > Paenibacillales > Paenibacillaceae > Fontibacillus. Next base: position 27,488 of record DJTQ01000043.1, on the reverse strand, counting down.
TTTGATCATGCTCGCCACTCCACGAATCTTATCCGGGATAATGATGCTACCCCCGCCGACGAGAACGAGCTGAATATCTTCGGACGAAGTTTTCATTTTATCGATGGCTTGCTCGACGATCCCGGCCATTTCAGCTTGTGCGGCTAAGGCGAAGTCTTCTTCGATATGGGACACCAAGCCCTTATCGCCTACATCAGCCAGTCCCAAACGGACGGCGATGTCCGTGGCCGTGAGCGTGCTTCCTCCAAAGACGAGCGCTTCCTCGCTAATCTTGTACCCTACGCTGTCAGGTCCAACCGTAATCCTACCATTGTCGTTCACACGAACAATACTTCCTCCGCCAAGTCCCACGGAGATAATGTCCGGCATTCTGAAATTGGTGCGGATATCGCCGACTTCGACCGCGACCGACGACTCTCTCGGGAATCCGTCCTGCAACACCCCGATATCCGAGGTCGTACCGCCGACGTCGAGCACCATCGTGTCTTTGATCTGCGCTAAGTAAGAGGCGCCGCGGATACTGTTCGTCGGCCCGCAGGCAATCGTAAGGATCGGGAACTGTTTGGCGTAATCAATGGACATTAAGGTGCCGTCGTTCTGGCATAAGTACACGGCCGCATCGGTAATCCCTTCCTCTTCCAACGCATGTACAAACCCTTGTGTCGTCGTCTCAATTACCTTGCATAGCGCCGCATTCAGAATCGTCGCATTCTCACGTTCAATGAGCCCGACCGAACCGATCAGGGACGAGCAAGAAACTGGATATTCCTCTCCATAAACCTCATGAATAAGATCACGTACGCTCAACTCTTGGTCATTCTTAATGGAAGAAAATACGCCGATAACCGCGATGGATTCGACCCTTTCCCGCCATTCCTCCAAAAGCGCCCGGATTTCATCCTCATCAACTTCGCCAAGAACTTGTCCGTCGTATTCATAACCGCCACGAACCAAAGCGTAATTCCCGGACAGCTTCTCGATCATATCCTTCGGCCAAGCCGTATACGGAACGACGGAAGCCGTAGCGGGATAGCCCAAACGAATGACGCCGACCTTCGCCAGCTTTTTGCGTTCCACAATCGCGTTGGTACATTGCGTCGTACCGAGCATGGCATGCGTAATTAGGGTTTTATCGATCTTCGATTCCCGCAGCAAACTCCGCAAAGACGATTCAATCCCTGTCTTGATGTCCAGGCTGGTTGGGGATTTTACAGCGTGAATCAATTGATGTTGTTCATCCAAAATAATGGCGTCCGTATTCGTACCGCCCACATCGATCCCGATTCTATACATGATCAGCCACCGCCTTCTTTACCAATTCTTCAATCGGAACATAATCGTAATCGTATCCAAAATATCTCGGCCCTGCGGTTTGAATTCCCTTGTCCGTTCTCCATTTCTCATGAGCCGGTAGCCCAATCACCCGCACGCGTTTGCCGTATTTCAAGCTCTCGGTCGTCACGGGCAGCAGTGTTTCATAATCGACCAGGCAAAGTAAATCCGGGGTCATTCCTACCACTTGCCCGTCCCGTTCCGCAACGAGATTTTCATTTTGAAAATGAACCTGCATTTTCCCGCCTTTATGAGCTTCGATGCCTTCCAGATTCATTTTGCCGAGGTTGAAGCCTCCCTTGGTTTCCCGGATTACATCGACGATTTTCCCTTGGAACAGCTCATACCCGGATACCAAGGTTAACAATTCCTGCAGTTTTTCCTTCGCATCCCGATGGTTCGTGGAAATGATCTTCCCGATTTGTTCCGATAAGGTCACGATATGATGAACCCCGCTTTGCTTCATTTGAGCCCCTGTCGTCGGGTACAGGCTCACCAAGGCGCTGGCCCCCATTTCCACCGTGGCTACCCGGGCTAAACGCTCCGTCCATTTGTTATCGATAGTTTCAAAAATGCCGATATTGCCTTTTTCATCCGTAATCGCCATCGGTGTCGCGGAAATACCGTCCAGGTTAAACGTCACCATCTGAAGCTCGGGAAAGGCTCTGCCCATCCCGTCGCAATCGACCAACGGCAAACCGAGCTGCGCCGCGACGACGATCGGAATCATAGAATTGACGCCGCCCGCTTCCATCGGGTACGTGCCTGCAATTTTGTCTTTTCCCAAGTACTGGGCCAGCTTCTGAAAAACCTTGACGAACTCGTCTCCGTTCGGAAATTTCTCCGTCGACACGGAAGGCGCACCCATCATAGCCGCCGGAATGAAAAAGTCTTCGTCGCCGATTTCGTCGACCGAAACCAATTTGACCGGCCCGTTCTTCTCAATGGCGGAAATGGCCATCAGTTTACCGATATAAGGGTCTCCGCCACCTCCTGTTCCCAGGAACGCGGCTCCGATCGCAATATGCTCAATAGCAACTTTATCTAAATATCTCATCGATTTTCCTCCAATAGAACCTTTTTTGAATTAGCTAGACGATAGCCTGCAATGTATAGAACAAATGAAATGACAATGCCAATTAAGGGTTGATTTGATATTTGCGGCAAGCTCGGGAATAAAGACAACACAACTGGAATGCAAGCGATGATCGAACCGGCAAGCCAGGAATAGAGGCCCAAGCGGTTGACGCCCTCCGTTTCCATCCAACTGCTCTTATTCCCTTTGTTCACGACCCAATAGGAAGCGATCATGACACCCGCGACAGGCGGCACCATGGCCGATAACACGGACATCACGGGCGTGAAATAATCCAATATACCGATCACCGCCAGCACCGTTCCGATCAGACCGGCAACCCCCACAGCCCATTTTTCTTTTTCCTTGGATACGTTAAAGACATTGATTAATGCGAAGCCGCCCGAGATGGCGTTGACCATGTTCGTTTTCCAAGCCGCCAGAATCAGGACGACACCGCCGATAAACGGAGTAGCGATCCTCAGAAAGACGCCCGTCACATCATTCGTTTGATAAGCCAGCGTCAGGACCGAGCCTACGCCGATCATGAGTACACCCGCCGGTATAATGCCGAAGAGGGCCGCTTTCCACACATCCGAACGCTTTCTGGAAAATTGCGAATAATCGCCGGCAATGACTGCGCCGAGAGCAAATGAGCCCATCGTCACCGCGAGCCCGTCCATGAAGCTCATATCCTGCTCCGGCCGGTAACTCGAAATGACCTTCCATGTTTCACCATTTAAGGCTTGAATAAGACCGTAAACACAGAGGATGACGAGTAAAGGCACGGCAATATAGCTTAATACACGTAGCACTTTCATTCCGTACATGGCAGATACGACCATGACCAAACCGCTGATCAGCGAGGCTACGGGGACCGATATCGCAATATCTAACTCGGCCAGCAAATTCGCCAGCGCCGCCCCGCACACATTGGCCTGAATTCCAAACCAGCCGAGACAAGCAATAGTCAGAATAATGGAAAGGATGGTACGCGATCCTGTTTTACCGAATACCTGACTCGCCACTTGAACGGTCGTTTTGCCTAAGTCCGTACTCTGAATGCCCTGTAAAATCATGATGGCAACAATAATGGCATACCCGATCAATGTGACGGTCAATGTCTTGGATAAGCTCATCCCGGTGATTAGCGTGTTCCCTACCAAAAGACCCGGTATACTAATCATGGCTCCGGCCCAAACGATCCCCAGCGTAAACCAAGACTGAGTTTTCTCTTTATTGCCCATAACTTCCGCTCCCCCCTTGATCGATGACTAAAACTATTTTTCTTATTGTAAAAGAACCGGAGAGAACCGTCTTTTTTAAAAATAAAAATAAAAATCCGAATTTTTGTCGTTTGGACAAAAACTCGGATTTTTCAGGCTCAGCCGCTGATTAACCGATAGATCATGCACGCCAGATACACATCGTAAAATTCGGAATTCATTGTGATATCGTATCCCAGCAGCTCGCTGATCTTCTTGATGCGGTATTTGACAGTATTTTTATGGATGAAAAGGAGTTTGCCGCATTCCTCAAAGTTTCCTTTCGCATCCAAGAGGAACGTCATCAAGGTTCTGGCGGATTCCGAATCCTCCAGCACCGGGGCAATCACGGACATCCACTCCTCCACGACTTCCTCACCCTGTACGCTCAAATCTATGGCCCGCTTCATGGAGCGGATTTCCGCCGCCGTAAACCATTTTCGCTCCTGATAGATCAGATGAATCTGCTTCCTGACCTGATTCACTAGCTGATACATCCGCCGCACGTCCGTTGTGTTTCTCATCCCCGGCGCGTACACCATTTCGGATATCATAGGCAAGAAGCTCGTCGTATCCATAAACTCGTCGGCGATCTCAACCTCATTGGATTTGTAAGTGCCATTGCCTAACAGCACAATAATGCAATGATCGATCGTCTGAATAACGGCCGTTTGATAATATTTGGAGAGATGCTCCGCCAGATCCTCACGGATGCGTTTTTCCTCCGATAAATCCGGAATGTAAACAAGCCACATCATCTGAATCGCCGCAACGTCGATATGAAGCAAATGGGCCAGCCTGCGCATTTTCTCGCTCTCGTCGTTGATGATCGCTTTGACCAGGGCGTATTCGCTGACCTCGTTATGCTTGTCTCCCCAAAGATTGACGGCCACTTGCACGACCTCGCCGATTTTATCGATGGTCTTTCCCGGCAGCTTCGCATTTTCCTTAATGACAAAAAGGTACAGGGCTTCTCCATTCTTCTGGCGGATCAATTTATGATCGACAAAACAGGTCGTTTCGGATCTCTCGAACTTGCCCGCTTCGCTCCTGCCGTTGATCGAATGTGATGCATATTCCCGAAGGATGCTCACCACATCCAAAGTCGAGTTGCGCGGCCACATGACTTGATTGGCAATGTCCAAATTCGTATTCGTCAGTACGAGGTTGGCTTTCAGCCGGTCGGACAACAATTTCAGCATAATTTCCACACTGCGCGAATGCTCCGGCAAGAACGATACTTTCTCCAGCGTTTCATTAACAAAGTTATCATTGATCGTTTGATTGTCGAGCACAATCGCTTCCATCACTTCATAGATCACTTCATTATAACGAAGCGAGATATCATTCTCGGGCATGCAAATGATGATAAAATTATGAGATTCGGCTAATTGCAGCACTTCCTCCGGGATTTCCGGAACGATGATCCCTACATAATACAGGATCAGTCCCACTTCCCCGAGGTCGATCAAGTATTGGATCGTTTCGCACTGTTTCTCCACGCTGTCCTTAATCGTATATAAGGAACTGATCACGATCTCTTCTGCATACCACTCTTGCTGAACGTTTTGAACGATTTGGGATGAAAAATCGGCGTTCGAAACCTCCAGTACGGATAAGGAAGAGATTGTGCGGTGAAGGCTATTTCTTCCGGTTAGCACCTTGGCCCCCCGTAAGGAAGGCAATTGCAGCATATCTTTAACGGTTACCCCATGTTGTTCACCACTTTTTCTTGTTTGCGCATTGTTGAAGGCTACTCTTAAATTTTAAAGTGAATGGGGATAAAAAGCCAATGGAATAAAAAAGGCTGCCGTATCCGTGGATTTCTCGATTTCACGCTATGATATAATGATGGCAGCCTAAGAAGGAGGGATACGTTTGACGACGATTCATTATGTTGAAAGCAATATGTCTCACGCCGGTAATCTTGTAGTCGACGTGCCTGTGGGCTATCACTGGCTGCTCGTTCTCACCAAGACCCCGGCTCAATTCTGGGTCGACGAGGGGCTCAAGACGTATCCCGCACATTGCGCCGTCATCTACCGTCCGAACCAAAAAGTCTATTACCGTTCCTGCGACGACCAGTTCGTCAATGATTGGATTCGCTTCGAGACCAACGAGCCTTATATCACGGAATCGCCGCTGCCGACAGGTGTACCTTTCGCCTTGATAGATCCCGAATATTGCGGAAAGCTGTTTGAATTGCTGGTCATCGAACACAATAATCAACGGGACTATAAACATTCTTCCCTCGATTGCTTACTCCGTACACTGTTCAACAAGCTGCTTGAATCCTATTTCCACGGCGGCGACCTTACGCCGCAATACCACAATCTATTGAGGTTGCGGACCGCCATTCAGAACCATCCCGGCGATGACTGGTCGATCTCGAAAATGGCGGAGTACCTTCAGATCAGTTCGGGCTATTTACAGAACATTTACAAGAAAACCTTCGGCGTTTCCTGCATGGATGACGTCATCAACCACCGTATCCGTATAGCCAAAGAATACTTGATTCATAACACGCAATCGATCGCCGAAATTTCTTCCCGTTGCGGATATCAAAATGTCGAACACTTCAGCAGGCAGTTCAAACAAATCACGGGCCACTCGCCGAGAAATTTCCAGAAGCTTAACAGTTCTCTTTCTTAAAATATTGTTGTACAAGAAACTTCATCATTTCACCCGGTTGCTCTTCGAAATATTCGGCCCGATCCGCAAACAACATTCCGTACGGAGTTTCGGGCGTGAGGGGGTTCCATCGAGGAAGCTCCTCCCCGGTAGAATCCTTTCCGTTCGGGTCTCCGGAAGCAATAAAGTGCACCCAGTAATTGCACATTTGGCGTGCCAAATCGTAATGTTTACCGACGAATGGCCTCCAGCATTTGGCGAGTGTCTCAAAGAAAAACCAGAGATCCACGGAATGGAAAGTACCTGGATTATCCCAACCTGGGATGTCGGCGTCGAAATTATAATAATACAACGGAGTGTTAGCGCCGGTATCGGCATTGGCCTGTGCGGCAAGGCGGATCGCATACTCGATGCTGCTCACCGCGGCCTTCTTCTTGGCCTCCTCGATATCGGCCGAGTGACCGCCGCACAATTTCAGGAATGCTTCGGCGTCGTTGCCGAACATATCTGCGGCCATCTTCTCGAGCTCTTCCTGCGTTTCGACATTCGGAACACTGAAGAACTCGGAGGACGTATGGCCGAACATAACCGGCACCATCCAACGTTTATTTTGCAGGAAACATTCAAACGGGTTGCCAACGTTAAACACCCCATCCTCCACGGTTCCCCAGAAGCCCTGGTATTCCACCGCTTTGTCCCGCAGATAGGTTCCATCAAGCCGCCGCGCTTCCTCAAGCGAGGAGACGCCGAGATATTCAAAAAATGTGACACCCTCCCGTTCCGCTTCCCTCAACCCCGTCCAAAAATTAGCCATGCCGTTTCCAGGAAAAAGTGACGTAAAGACTCCGCTTTGAACAATGGCTCGCTGAAAGAGACCTTCGTTCTGAGGAGATGCAAGCTGGCTCATGACACTCCAGCCGCCCGCCGACTGTCCGCCGATCGTTATATTGTCCGTGTCCCCGCCAAATGCCCCAATATTGCGCTTGACCCATCTGGTAGCCGCCTGCTGATCGAGATGGCCAAAATTGGCCGGTGCGTCCGGCGCTTCCGCCGTGATTTCGGGATGGGATAAAAAACCGAATACGTTCAAACGATAATTGATCGTTACCACCACGATCCCTCTTCTTGCTATGCGTTCACCGTCAAATTCCATTTCCGCCGTATGGCCGACCTGGAGCCCGCCGCCGAAATACCAGACATACACCGGCAATTTCTCATCGACGCTTTTGGCCGGAGTCCAAACGTTAAGGTACAAACAATCCTCGTCCATCACAATATTCGGTTCTACAGCCCACTCCCGGGTATAAATGTTGTTATCGTCAATCTCTTGTCTTACCTGCAAGGATATCGGTGCGAATTCGTATGCTTTAAGCACGCCTTCCCAATTATTCGCCGGCTGGGGGGCACGCCAACGGTTCTCTCCCATGGGCGGAGCGGCAAACGGAATCCCCTTAAAGCTTGTAATCCGGGGATCTGCTGCCGGCAGTCCCTGAACCATCCCATTTTCGACTTTTGCGATTCGAAGCATGACATAACGCCTCCTATTCTTTTCCGGCCGTTCCCGGCGATTCAGAAAATTATAAAATGCGACCCTGCTGAATACAATGATGCATCCTCACTTGAAATTGATTTATTCTCATATTCATTAAATTTATAAATGGCATACTTCTATTTACTAATAACATTTATTCTGTTTTTTCTCATGTGATTAAACTTGATCTTTCCTATCCTATACAAAAAATAATTTGTTGACATTTAGTCCTTTCGACGTTACGATTCACGCTAAAGCAAAAATGAAACAAGCGATACTATTATCATTGCAGCCTGAACAGTATGATTGGGAGTTGATACCGGATGAAGCAGCAAGGAGTAAACCCTTATCTGCCGTCATGGGAATACATCCCTGATGGGGAACCGCATGTTTTTGAGGACAGAGTCTACGTATACGGATCGCATGATCGTTTTAACGGACATGTTTTTTGTCTGAATGATTATGTTTGTTGGTCAGCACCTGCCGGTAATCTGGGGGACTGGCGGTACGAAGGCGTGATTTATAAGAAAACGGATGATCCGCTCAATCCGGACGACCGTATGTGTCTTTATGCGCCCGATGTCACACGCGGCCCGGACGGACGTTATTACCTGTACTACGTTCTGGACAAGGTGTCTGTCGTCTCGGTCGCCGTCTGTGATACACCGGCCGGCAAGTATGAGTTCTACGGTTATGTGCGGTATGCCGACGGTACGCGTTTGGGCGAACGGGAGGGAGACGAACCGCAATTCGACCCGGGCGTCTTGACGGAAGGAGATCTCACTTATCTGTATACCGGGTTTTGCGCGATCGGCGACCGGTCGCGGCATGGCGCGATGGCTACAGTACTTGGACCGGATATGCTCACCATCACCGAAGATCCGGTGTTTATAGCTCCCAGCGAACCGTACGGCAAGGGAACCGGCTTTGAAGGACATGAATTCTTCGAGGCGCCTTCCATCCGCAAGCATGGAGATACGTACTATTTCGTTTATTCTTCGATCGTTATGCACGAGTTGTGCTATGCGACCAGTCTTTATCCAACGAGTGGTTTTGAGTACCGCGGCGTCATCGTCAGCAACAATGACCTGCATATCGATACCTATAAACCGGCGGACAAGCCCATGTTCTATGGGGGAAACAATCATGGCGGCATGGTGGAGACAGGCGGACAATGGTACATCTTCTATCACCGGCATACAAACGGCACAAGCTTCAGCCGTCAGGGCTGTATCGAACCGATCGCTATCCTTGAAGACGGCACCATACCGCAAGTGGAGGTCACAACTAGCGGTCCGAATGGCGGCCCGCTCGAAGGGCGTGGCGAGTACCCGGCTTACCTGGCTTGCCAACTATTTACGGCGGCTGCAGATGAGCGGTATACGGGTTCGCATGGCGCCTGGATGGACGGCCGATTCCCGAAGATCACGCAGGACGGGAAGGACGGGGACGAAGAAGTCGGTTATATCGCCAATATGCAGGATTCCGCAACGGCGGGATTCAAGTATTTCCGATGCGAAGGGTTAAATCGGGTCAAAATCAAAGTTCGCGGCTATGCCCGAGGAAGCTTCGAAGTCAAGACGGCATGGGACGGCCCGCCGCTTGGCTCGATTCCGGTGGACTTCACGAACGTATGGACAACGTATGAGGCCGATATAGCCATTCCGGACGGGGTTCACGCCATTTATTTCACTTATAAGGGAATCGGCAACGCGAGTCTGGCCTTGTTCACATTGGAATAACGCGCGTTTCACACATGGCTTCGGCTTACTCCGGATCCTCTTACTTGGTTGTAAATAAAATTAAAAAAACGGCAGCCGGACTAAAATCCGGCTGCCGTTTTCCTTATTTAAATAGTTTAATTCCTGCAATAACGGAAATAATCAAAGTCGGCGAATCCTCCCGCTTCCTTCGTCGCGTAGCTGTACAACCCGATTCGGCAGCCCATAAAGTGATCCAGCGTATATTTAAGCTGCAGCGGGCGGCCGATGTTTTCCCACCGGTTGCCGTCCGTGGAATAGTGAAACACGGCTCTGTCCGCACTGTTTTCGAAATTAAATATGATTTTGAGATAGATGGTGCTCCCTTCGTAACGAACGCGCTCGATCATGGTTTCGGCGCCGCCCCCGGAAGCAGCAGTCATCGCAATGTATCGGCTGCCGTCTTCCTCCACTTGCACGCCGACGGTGCCAAAATCATGTTGCAAGGCAACCAGCCCGGCACGATCGCCCGGTTTCATCCCGGTAATGTCCACCTTCGCCATCGCCGTGCAGTGCGGCCCTTCCGTCCGCTGCGTCAACGTGTTCCGGGCGTATTCTACGCTTTGCACCGGACGCCCCGTAGTTAGCCGAAGGTGCCCCCGACGCGACGTTACGGACCATAGCCGATTGTCGGGGTTATGGTTCCATTGCCAGTTTAACGCCAATTTATTCTCGTCATAGTCGAAGTCGTCGCTGATGACAAGCGGCTTCGGCATTGTATTTGGCAACTCCACTTCGAATGCTTTCGGCACTTTACCGTCGATTCCAAATACCGGCCAGTCATTCTCCCAACGAACAGGGACGACGCAGGGAACCCGGCCTACTGCATCGTGATCCTGAAACAGAACGGCGTACCATTCTCCCGCCGGCGTATCGACGATCCCCCCTTGCGCAACACCTTTGTTGTGGTAACCCATATCGTCATCAAGCACAACGCGATGCTCGTACGGTCCCAACAATTCCCTTGAACGATAGACAATCTGCCAGCGGCGGCAGTTGCCAACCTTCGGCCATTCGATAAAGAACAGATAATAAAATCCGTTTAGCTTATATGCATGGCAGCCCTCGGCTCGCAACCCGATCCCTTCCCGTTCCGTCTCGAACAACAAGCGGTTGACACCGCCCGGCTTCAACGCAGTCGCATCCGGTGTTAGCTCCGTGATATAGATATCGCCGTTGCCGTAGAACACATAGACGCGGCCGTCATCATCAAACAGCAAACCCGGATCATGATGAAGCCCGCCGAGAAGTGATCGCTCCCAACGACCGTGCTCGATGTCGTTCGTCCGGTATATATAGAACCGGTCCATGTCATTGCACGAGAAACATACATAGTACATCCCTTTATGGTAGCGCAGACTGGCAGCCCACGAGCCGTTGCCGTATATGCCCGTTCCGTCGAGCAATTGATGCGCGTCGTGGTCCTCAAGCGTATCGAAGACATAGTTCACCAGCTCCCAATGCAGTAAATTGTCAGATTTCATGATCGGGCAGCCCGGCATGGAATGCATGCTCGTGCTCACCATATAGAACGTCGTCCCTACTCGGATGACGCTGACGTCCGGTACGTCAGCCCAAATCACCGGATTTGTGATCGTCGTTTTCTCCATATCCTATCTCCTCCTTCTCTACTTGGGGATGCGCTACTTTATAAACTAGAAACCCGATCGCCTCTATATTTGAAAGCGCATACATATCCGAGCGTGAAATAAAACTGCTAATCCCTTTCATATTCGTTCACGCATTTACAGAGCTTATCATAGCTTTTTCCTTGCATTCTAACAACCCCTCTAGATCCATTCCTCCCCTCGTCTTTCAATGCTTGATAAGGCCTGTGATTGAGTGACCGCCTACTATCAAAAATAACGCAGCCCTCCCCTCAAGGAAGCCTGCGCTTAATTGAAATTTAAAATGATTTCATCCAAAATCCGGCTGATCCACAAATGAAACGACTGGATCTTTTACACCATGCAGTTCGAACAATATCAGTTCGTTCTCGCCTTGACGCAGAAGCGGGGCCGGCACGTACAGTGTTTTAGTCGGTCCCTTATCCCAATAGCGGCCCAAATTAAAACCGTTGATAAAAGCCTGCCCTTTGCCCCAGCCATCCAGTCTTAAGAACGTATCGGCCGGTTCGTCGACATGAAGACTGCCCCGGCAAAAGACGGGTTGAGCGCATTCCTGACTAACATCAAGAGGTGCAAATGTCAGCCCGCTTAAATCCGTCAACGGCAAGGAACGAATGGTCCAGTCGTGCAAGAATTGATAGCCGAGCCTAACCCCGCATGTAATACCTTTCGGATCACGAAGCTGCGGGCCATAGTTTACGCGTCCCATGTTTTCCACCAGGATATCGAGGTGCAACCCCTCAGCCGGTACTTCCAAAGGTATTCCTTTTGGATCCCAGCGTTCAACGGCACCAATAAACGACCCATTGGCGAACACCAGCGCACGGTCACGAACCTCTTGCAGAATTAGCTCCCTTCCACTGCTTGGTCCCGTGATCTTCGTTGAATATAAAATAAATCCATAGGCCTGCCCGAGTTTCTCCATCGGTTCGGGACTCGATCTGTGCACGGGATGAGACAAGGCATCCAATTGGGTGAATAACGGCGCAGACTCCGTCATCCGCACCTTCCCGAATGCCCGTGACTCAATGCATGGAGGCAAATCCAGCGGCGGCAAATCCACATATTTCTCGATGATGATTCGAGCAGCGTAAAATTTATCCGTCGGCCTACCGGATTCGTCCAGCAGCGTGTCATAATCGTAGCTGGTTACGAGGGGCTCATATACATCGAACAAATTCGCTCCATTCATAAATCCGAAGTTGGTGCCTCCGTGGAACATGTAAAAGTTAACAGAAGCACCCAAAGCCAGCATCTCGTCCAGCGTCTCCGCCACTTCGACTGCGGGACGGGTCTGATGCGGCTTCATCCATCGGTCAAACCACCCGTTCCAGAATTCCATGCATACCAGCGGCCCCGTCGGCTGATATTCACGCAGTTTGGCGAAGGATTCTTTGGCACGTGACCCGAAATTAACCATGGCGAACACCCCGGCGATCATCCCGCCTTGGAGCATCCGATCCTCGGCTCCGTCCGAGGTGAAGAGCAGCACGTCCATGCCGCGGGCGATCATTCCTTCTTTCAAGTAATTCAAGTAAGCTTTGTCGGTTCCATAGCTCCCGTATTCGTTTTCAACCTGCAACGCCAGCACAGGTCCGCCTTGGGTGCTTAACAGAGGCCGCAAACGCGGAAGCAATTCGTCAAAGTAAGCGTCAACTTTAGCCAAATAAGGTCTGTAATTGCAACGCAGCTGCATGTTGTCATCCGCAAGCAGCCATGCGGGCAGGCCGCCGAATTCCCATTCGGCACAAATGAATGGGCTCGGCCGCAGGATCACATGCAGTCCCAGTTCCCCGGCTAGTCGAACGAAGGCTTCGATGTCAGCCAGGCCTTCAAAATAAAAGCAGCCTTCCTCCGGTTCGTGCAAATTCCAAGGAATATAAGTTTCTACCGTATTCAGTCCGCAAGCCCTCAGCTTCAGCATACGATCCCGCCAATATTCCGGAACGATCCGGAAATAATGCAGCGCCCCGGAGAGAAGACGGAACGGCTGGCCGTCCAAGAGAAACTGGTCGCCCGATATGGATAAGTTACTCATAGTCACTTCTTCCTTTCTGCCTACACCCCTGCGATCACGGAAGGTGTCGCAATCGTATGCCATAAATTCGCGCTGATCGCCCTTGGACCATCTGCATCAACGAGGCCGTCGAAGGTCAGAAGTTCCTCTTCCAATTCCGGAATCCGATCCAGTTCCCCCTCCACGTAGCGCTGGATTCGAGAAATGGCGGTCCGAATTCTCTGAAGCAGGCCTCCCATCCGCAGATCAAAGACATCAAGCCCGAATATTTTGTTTTCCTTCTCCCATTGGACCCGGTATTCGTCCATGAACCGGCCGGCCAAAGCGGAAAGCTGCGGTAAAGTCACATCTGCGAAACGGGCCAATGTCTCCGAATCTCCTCGGCGGTATGCATCCCTAATGCGAATACCTGCTTCGCTCTTGACCTTGAGCAAGCGGCATAAGCTTGCCTGGACGGAGAATAGGGGCTGCCAAGCCGGATTACGCGATAGCGCTTGTTCAAGCCTTTCCGCACTCAACCGATAATGCTCCGAGTAAGCATCCGGTACGACATGGCGGTCGAATAACCCGTACAAAATATCCTGATACAACAAATACTTTGCCGGATTGATGGAATTCCCTCCGGGTGCGGGGTTGCCGGGAACCAGATTAGCCGCATCTAGGGCCATGAAGTCATCGTAATTGCCTTCCGCACAAGTGCTGAATCTCTCCCGGATATCATCTTCCTCCGAACGTCCCGTGTAGCATAACTCCGCCCAGAGTTGAAGGGAAGGAAGCACCGAGAAGACGGACGCCTCGGCGCCATTGTCACCCCAGGCAGTGACTAACACATCCTTAACGCCGTATTTGATGCAGCCCTCGTGCGCTAATTGGCCAACCTTGCGGCTGAATTCGTTGTTCGGGGCAAAGCCCATCCACTTCCAGGCTCCGCCCGCAAACCCGATATTGTCGCTGAGCTGCTTATGTTTGCGAAGCATTCCATCGTAAATTTCCTGCTTCTCCGAGTAGTAATCCCAGTAGACCAACGTAACATCTTCGGGAATCATTTCAATAATGTCAGGGCGAATCGGACTCTCCGTATCATAATATTCTCCCGAACTGGCCAAGCGGAAAAACATATCGCTCCACATCATCGTACGGAAACCATATTTTCTGGCGATCTCCATCACCCTGCCGAAGTGTTTAAGCATCAGGGTTGAACGATCATGGTACCCGTGCTTGTCGAGATATTTGCCGAGTCCCATCATATGCGCTTCATCCATGCCGATATTGATTCGGCGGCTGCGGAAATTTGTGGACAGGAAAGCAAACATACGATCGATCAAATCATAGGTTTGAGGCTCGTCGATCAGGAGAATATCCTGACAATCTACCAGCGGCGCATGAGCCTGCCATTTCAAGGTTTGACCTAGATGGGCTAGCGTTTGAATGCAAGGAACCAGTTCTATGCCAAAGAGCGCAGCGTACTGGTCCATCTCCTGAATTTGTTCGCCTGTATATCTCCCTCTCAAATAACCGAAGTAAGGATATTCCTCCAGTTCATACGTATCTTCCGTATACAGTTGAACCGACGAATAACCCATGAGCGCTAAACGACGGATTAATTCCTTGTAGCCCTGATCGTTAAGAACAGCATTACGCGAGCAGTCCGCCATAAAGCCAAGTTGATCATAAGCCGGTTGTTCCTTAATTTCAAACGTTTCTTCTCCCCGGCGTGCGAGCTCGAGAAAGCGGCTGACCGCCCGAATCAACTGATGCTCCTTCTCGTACTCGATCGTAGCCTGACCCGCGCCATAAAACACCCGGATGCCTTTCCCTTGCTTCTTACAATTCACCGGTATGCCTTTCTGATCCATTCGGATGTTCAGAATTCCCGCCACTTCGGAGACCGCCGACAACTGCTGCACATTTAATCCCTTCAAGCGAATTCCGGTTATCATCATCGCTTCCCTCCAAATTATAGAAGGATGCGGCCACTCACTGCCGCACCCCTCTGTATTTCGGGTTCAATCCCGATTACTCAATACCTTCTTCTTTCGCCTTCTCATTTACTTCCTCAATCATTTTATCGAGACCTTTTGCCTTATAATCCTTCAGAATACTATTCCATGAGTCCTCAACCGATTCCTTGGAAAGCATCATTTTGAGCAAATCATCGTGGTCAAGCACCGAGAATTTATCTTTTGTCGGTGTGGAGATGTAAGTTAACAGAATGTTGTAATCCGGAACCTTGGTATTGTTCAAAATCCAATCGATGTATTCCACGGCTTCTTTCCGGATGGCTTCGTTAGCGATCGTCGGGTCGTCCAGGTTATATCTGTCCGAAGTTTCGTACGCCACCAATTCCTTCAGGAATAAACGGGCGGGATACTTCTCGATCAATGAACGCGTTTCGATCATCACCTTTTTGCCGTCCTCAATCTTGTAATCCTCACCTTCGATGCCGTAAGTCAACAAATCTTTGCCTTCCGGGGACAACACATAATCATAGAGGGCCATAATCCGGGCCATCTTTTTATCGTCAACCTTGTTACTGAAGTAGCTTTCCGACCAATAGGTCTTGAAGATGGCATGAGAACGTTCTCCATCCGGACCGACGAGCGGCTTAAGCACCTTTACGCTCTGCGTAATATCCTGATCCGGGTATGCGGATTTCCAGCGTTTCTCATAAATTTCTTTATTGTAATTGATAAACCCGCCGCCGCTCAGGAGAGCAGCCGATTTGCCCGCCACAAAGTTATCGTAGGAATCCGAAGGCTTGACAAGCGCGATATCCGGATCGATCAATCCCTTATTAAACATCTCTTTCATATTCTGAAGTGCTGGAAGAGTCTTCTTGGAGTAGATAGCCGGGATATACTTGCCATCCTCTTTAATCCATTTAAAATCGCTGCCGCTGCCATCGCTTGTGGCGACCGGATTACCGTACAGCCAGAAAAATCCGCCCAGCATCTTGGTAGTCGTCGACGTTAAACCTGTAACATTTTTCCCTTCCGGATCTGCCTTAACAATAGCATCCAACATGGCTTCAAACTCTTCCCATGTCTCCGGTTCCTTGGTGATGCCGGCCTTCTGGGCGAGGTCCCAACGATAGAGCACGACACGGTCCAGCGCACTCCAATCGACGCTTGGGAACATCCGACGAGGCACGGTATAATGCTTTCCGTCAACGCTTAAGCCTTTAATATCCGGTGCTTCAAAATATTCTGCAAGATTAGGATATGGAGTGAGATCCGGCAGCGCCTTGACGACGCCTTGATCAACCCATTTGCGCTGATATTGCGTGCCGACGGCGTCGATTGCGAAGATATCAGGCAATTGGTCGGAAGCCGCCCACATTTGAATCTTTTGGGCGTAGTCATCCCAAGTCGTATTGACCGGTTTTAAGGTAATGTTGAATTTTTCTAATATTTGTTGGACGATCTTATCTTTTTCAATGTTAGCAATTTCGACATCCGCGTCCCAATAACCAACGGAAATGGTCATAGGGTCCTTATACGGATTGTCCGTGGAAGAAGAGTTCGTTGAACTTGAGCCTTCCCCGTTCGATGCCGCTTTGTCATTATTACCTCCGCCGCAAGCTGCGAGCAGCGAAGCCATTAGAGTAATACACATTGCCAGAGTCCATATTTTCTTTCTACGCATGTTTGAAACCTCCCTTTAACTTGTTTAGGATAACTCATACTCTGTATTTGAATGTTCTTATCCTTTAATGGAGCCCACCATAATCCCTTTATTAAAGTGCTTCTGGAGGAACGGATAGACGGCAATGATAGGGATGCTGGACACCACAACAGCTGCCATTTGCAGTGCAGGCGTGTAAACCTTCGCGGTCTGCTGCTGTTCGGCCATAGTTTGTGCCATGAGACCGAGCAAGGAATTAGAGGTGATGAGCGTTTCCCGCAAATAAATTTGAAGCGGCGTTTTTGAAGCATCGCTGATAAAGATCAAAGCATACCACCATTCATTCCATCTTTCCACGGCATAGAATAGAGCAAATGTTGCCATAAATGGAGCTGAAATCGGAATAATGATCTTGAGCAGGATATACAGGTCGTTCGCTCCGTCGAGCTTTGCTGACTCTTCCAGACTCTCTGGAATTGTATTGAAGTAATTCTTCATAATAATCAGGTAAAAGGTGTTAAGGCCAGCAGGTATAATCATGACGAAGATATTATTGACAAAGCCCAAATCCTTCACAATCAGATAAAACGGAATCAATCCGCCGTTAAAAAACATGGTGAACAAGATCAAGCTGAGCATGACGTTCCTACCGGGCATTCCCCGTTTGGACAGCGCATAGGCTCCTGCAACAGAGATCGTCATGCTGAACAGAACTCCAAGCACGGTTACGATGACCGAATTTAAGATGGAAGTCCAAAACTTCATATCCTGAAGCAACAGTTTGTAAGCCGATAGATCGAACGAGCGTGGCAGAATATAAAAGTCGCTTTTGCTGATCGCTTCAAACTTGGCAACCGAGATAATTAGAACATTGTAGAAGGGAAAAAAGGTAATGAGTGCTAGAAGCCCCAAGATCACGAAGGCGCCAATATCGAAAGCACTCCATTTTTTTGTCTTTCTTTCCATTGTGTCATTCACTTGCTTCTCCCCCTTACTTGCAAATTAGTACAGACCTTCTTCACCCATCTTCTTGGCGAAGGTATTGGCCGCCCATAAGAGCACCAGGCTGATTACCGATTTAACCACGCCAACAGCGGTCATATAACCGAAATCGCCGCCTACGGTGAATGAAGTTCTATAGATATACGTATCGATCGTGTCGGCCACCGAATAGACCGGTGAACTATACATGTTAAAGATTTGATCGAAGCTGGAGCCTTGCGTTAATAGTTGTCCAACTTGGAGAATCAGCAATACGGCCACCGTGCTCTTAAGACCAGGCCATGCAATGTTGAGCAGCCTGCGGAACCGGTTCGCGCCATCCACCTCGGCTGCTTCGAACAACTCCGGGTTGATCCCCGAAAGCGCTGCCAAATAAATGATCGAATCCCAACCGATTTCCCGCCAAACATGAGTGATATATAACACGGGCCGAAACGCACCTTCATCCACGAGCGGGGAGCTCGGATTTCCGCCGAACAACATCATGATCTGGTTATAGATCCCGTCCTTGCTTAGAATATTGATAATAATTCCCGCGAGTACGATCCAGGAAATAAAATGCGGGAAGGTCAGAATCGTCTGAAAGAACCTTCTGATCTTGGTCTTCGAAAATTCATATAACACGATCGCCAGAATGATTGGCATTGGAAAATGAATTAATAACTTCATTAAACTGATAATGACGGTATTCCAAAATGCCCTCCGAAATTCAGGATCGGTCAATAACGTCTGGAAGTTCTCCAAACCGACCCAGGGACTTCCCAAAATCCCCTTGCCGTAATTAAATGTTTTGAATGCCAGCGTAACCCCGTACATAGGAGCATAGCTGAAGAGGGCATACCAGAGTAATATCGGCAGCACCATGAGGTAGAAATACTTATACTGTAGTATCGTTTTGCCCAAGCTTCGCTTGGGAGTGCGAACGGTTACAGGATCAGCCAATCTTTCCCCCACCTTTCTGTCTGAGATTGCAATGCTAGTAAGCGCTTTATATGATAAATTATAGGGGTAGCGTTATTTATCGAGTATAGAGAATCCAACTCCGGGCATGTGGATTTTTTATACCTCTTCGGGTAACCTCCCTGTGACGCTTAATATCCGACATAGTGAGCGTAAAATAATCCATACCCCCAAAGGCCTTCAATCGCTAGGATGAATCTAAGAACTCCAGAGAGACAGGGGGATTTGCTTGTGCACTCCGTGATTATTGCAGATGATGAGAAGTGGATCGTAGAAGGAATTAAAGCAGGAGTGAATTGGAGTAAATATGGCTTTGAAGTCATCGACGACGCCGAAAACGGGCAAGAAGCTCTCAGCTTAATCCAATCGCTTCACCCTACTCTTGTTCTGACGGATATCAAGATGCCCGTCATGAATGGACTTGAACTTATACAACGCGGCAAAGCCATAGCGCCTGATACGATCTTTATCGTATTGAGCGGACATGCCGAGTTCGCTTATGCGCAAAAAGCGATGAATTACGGCACTTACGGATACTGCCTGAAACCTTTTGAAATTGAAGAAATTGAAGGCATCCTCAACCGAATAGCTCAACAGCTGGAATCCAGGACAGTGAAGAACAACCCTGTCCCTGTCCACACCTATGAACTATATGAAGCTGTTTGCTCAGGGGATCTTGAACAAATCATTAAATGGTTGGATGAGAAGCGAATGCCCTTGTCCCGCTCTACGCCTCACATACCGATTGTAATCCAAGGATTGAGTTCCCCCCTCGAGGTCGGACAATCCTCTTCCCTGGTCTTTCCAATCAGCCGCCGGCGGTATGGCTACTTATTGGAAGAAAGTAAATATGAGGCCTTCCTCCAAATCCTTGAGCAAGCGAATGCTGCACAAGAGTGCGGGATCGGGATTGGCCCGCCTATTTCGGATATCCACCATTTGGATGCTTCTTTGGAATCTGCATCCCTTGCCGCTTTCAGCATGTTCGCCACGGGCAAGCCCGGATGTTATCGGGGAAATCAGCAACTGGAGAGTCCGATCGACGAGAAGCTCAAAGAGATTTCTCAACTGCTCCATAACAAAGACCGCCTCGGCTTCATAGCAGCCATGGAATCGATAAAGAAGTTATTCAGAGAAGGAATCTTCACCATTAAGGAAGCTTACTTGCTCTACACCTCGATTCTGTACTTATTTCCACGGGAAGGAACCCGGGTTAGCGGCCGCTTCTTTGAAGGATATGAACAGCTCTACTACCGATACGGCACGGCCGAAGCGATGATCGATGATCTGGTTCTGATGACGCTTGATACTTTCAGGGAGAAATACGAGGCGGATACTTCACAAATCTCAAACAAGAAAGTCAAAGAAATCTTGCTGTATATCCGCGACCACTTCAATCAAGAGATTTCTATCCAGCATCTGGCTAATCATTTTTACTTAAGTCCTAATTACCTATGCCAATTATTTAAGAAAGAAGTCGGCGAGACCATCGTCGAGCATATTAGCCGCCTGCGGATTGAATGCGCCTGCAAATTACTGGTGGAGACGGATCTCTCGATCTATCAAATCGGGGAAAAATGCGGATTTCATGATTATTTCTACTTCACGCGGATTTTCAAGCGGCATCTTAAAATGACGCCGACGCAATATAGGGACACAAACCAATGAAAACATTGAAGAGACTATCCATCCGTACTCAGGTTCTATTATTCGGATTGTTTATTATAGCTATCATCCCCATTATCATTTCGCGGGTCTATCAACTGTCGAGCGAGACGATTATTAATCAGAATACGCAATACAACACAGAACTGGTCTCACTCCTCAAGGAGCGGATCTCAGCCAACTATGCCAACATTTCATCCATGATGATGAACGTGGGATACGATTCGACTGTCCAAAAGTTTCTCCTTGAGAAGGATAAACTCCGGGTCTATGACTTATCTCAAAAAGTGGAAGGGTTGCTGAGCGTCGCCCGAAATATGAATACGGATATCTTGGATATCATTGTAATCGGAAGTTCAAACACACGCGTCTCCATCGCGGGCAGAACAAAATATGCTGCAGATCTCATGAATACAGCCGGGGATGATGGGATCGTCCAGTATCGGGGTTATAGCCCTCCGGATAAAATCCTCGACAAGAGCAAGCTGCTCTTCGGGATGAATATCTTTGCTTCCGGAGATACGTCGTTATATGGGGAGAAGATCGGCTATCTTGCCGTTATTATGGATATGAGGGCGATTCAAACCGAATTTTCGGAGTACCCCCGCTTGGCCGGAACCAGCTTTTTTATGATGGATGATAAAGGTGTGATCTACTCGAATAGCAATGAACCGGAAGCCATGTTGGAACCGATTCTTAACCGGACCACCTACGAGGACGGCAAATCGACCGTCGAAACGATCAATGGGAAGAAATACGCCATTCAATCCTTTCAGTTACCGGAGATCTCGGGAAGAATCGTAACCGCGGTTCCGGTTCACAACTTAATGAAGGAACTGGAGAAGTTGAAGAAGTTCAGCATCGGGCTGCTGGCATTAACCCTGCTCATCGTCTCCATTCCTTACTCCGTGCTTGTGATGAATCTCTTGCGGCCGCTGTCCCGGCTGATGCGCTATATGAATCAGTTGAAGGCCGGCAGCCTGCAGGTACTCAACAATAAGGTTGATCTAAGGGGCTATGCCGAGATGGAGATCATTTCCCGGCAGTTCAACGATATGACCACGCGGATTCATGATTTGACGGGCCAATTAGTGGATGCCTCAACCCAGCTCTACCAGGCTGATTTGGAGAAGCAGCGAGCCGAATATTCTTATTTGCAGAGCCAGATTAACCCTCATTTCTTAAGCAATACTTTAGATACCATTAAAGGTGTTGCCATTGTAAAAGGAAACCGGGAAATCTTCGATATGACAACCGCGTTAAGCACTATGCTTAGATACAGCATCAAAGGCAACGAGGAAGTAACTCTTGGGGAAGAACTGAAAATCGCGGAAGCTTGCGTGAAGATTTACCAGGGAAGGTTTCCGGACAAGTTCACCTACACGCTGTTCTGTCCGCAGGAATGGTTGCACATTTCCGTACCCAAAATGATTCTTCAACCCATTATCGAAAATGCGCTGGCACATGGGCTTGAAGCCCAAGGGAGCGGAGTTTTGCTGATCTCGGTGGAGGCCAGCGAAGAGGGACTGCTGGAAATCTCGGTCGAAGATAACGGTGTAGGAATTCCATCCGAGCGGCTTGAACAACTAACCAAACTGCTAGCTCAGAAGAATATCGAATCAGGCGATCATATCGGTCTTCTCAACGTAAATAATCGCTTGCATCTTAAATACGGGGACCCTTGCGGCGTCCGGCTGTACAGCCAAGAGGGAAGCGGAACGAAGACCGTGTTAATGCTTCCCGGAACTTTGATAGAACCACAAGAATATGGTGCTTAACAAATTTGAAGGGGTGTCCCTCAGCCATCGTAGATGACTGAAGGACACCCCTTTTCTCCTGACCAGGCTCATTTTCACCATGTAGCTCTCCTTCCCGGGCGGCTCACCAGGCCGCTCTATGAAGATTAACTGGAAATTCTACAGTTATTTCGCGCGATAGGCCAGATCCGGACAAACTAACTGGAAATTCTACAGTTAATTTAGGCACTTGCAGCGAAAAGAGCGGGAAGGATAAGAATTAACTGTAGGAAATACAGTTAATTCTACAGAACGACTGGATTCACGGTATTTAACTGTAGGTAATACAGTTATTTTGCTCCCAACAACATTCACTCCTATCTCCTATCGATCTCAAACGCTAAGCTTTATGACCGGAGGCGTCCGCGTACTCCTTGGCATGATAGGGTCCGCCCTCTTTTAATACCGTCCACATCGGATCGATGTCGCAGTCCATGGAGCTCATCATATCGTCATGCCATTCATTTAACAAATACACGGCCTCCTTGCAAATATCTTTACGCTCTTCGGCAAGATCATGCTGTTCGTAAGGGTCGTGCTTCAGATCAAATAACATCTCTTTCGGAAATCCATGATGTCCGTCATGATAAGTACGTATATATAACCAGTCCTCGAATCGGACGCTGCGCTGACACACGTGCGCACATTGTGAGATAACGAGATAATCCCTCCCGGCGGTCGGGATTTCCTCCGTAATTGCGTCAGCATAACTTACCCCGTCCCAGGATGGAGCGGCTTCCAATTCCAGTAGGCTCGCTAAGGTCGGCGGAAGATCCAGGTGATAATGGAGGCCGTCATCCACGGCTCCCTTCCTGCCGCCCGGCCAGCGGATAATCATCGGAATGCGGCAAGTCGCCTCATCCGCTGTGCCGTGTTCGGAGTAAATCCCGAGCTCGCCCAGGCTCTCGGCGTGATCCGCGCTGATAAGGATCGCCGTGTCATCCATTACGCCGAGCTGACTCAGTTTAGCAAAGACTTGACCGAGATGCTCATCGAGATATTTGACGGCCGCATCATAATTATCGATGATGGACCGCAAATCTTCATGCTGCTCAATGCTCCGGTGATGACGGGGATGACGATGGTAATGCGATTTGGCGAGCGCGTTCATATCTTCAATGCTGTGCTGCCCCTTCTTGTTCCGGTGATCCTCAAACACCTCTTCGGTGAGCCAGTCGGGCAAGGGGTCCTGTGCGAACGGATTTCCATAGTCTTCGGGCGTACGATAAGGCGTATGCGGGTCCCAAAAATTCAGATGCAGAAACCAATTCTCCGATGCTCCGTTATCCTCAAGCCATTTAAGCGCCACGGGAAGCACCTGCTCCGCCGTCTCATGCCCTCTTCCGCCCACATTGAACACCTCTTGAAAACCGGCGTTGAAAGTCCAGGCAGAGTGCCGTTCGGAGAATGTGCTGATCGATGACGTTTTCATGGCTGCTTGCCTTAATACAGCGGGAAGGCTCTCCATGCCCAGCCGGTCATTGAATTCCCGGCTCGCCCCTTCCCTGCGCATATCGGCAGCGGTGCCGCCATGTCCCACGATTCCGTTATGAATGCCGAATCGCCCCGACATTAATGCGGAACGTGACGGCAGGCATGGGGCATCCGAACAATAATAATTGGTAAAGGTGACCCCTTCTTTGGCGATGGAATCGATGTTCGGTGATGTATTCCGATGATATCCATAGGCTCCCAAATGGTCCGGGCGAAGCGAATCCAAATCCAAGTACAAGATTCTCATGAGTTTATCCCTGCCTTTTCATTTAATCAAAATGATAAGAACGATATCGGGCTGATCAGAATGATCCCCTCATAATAATAAGCGTAAATGAATCTGGCGCATTCAGCTATGGAGATACGATGCTTGTATTTGTAAATTTGATACTTTTCCGGTACTCGGCCGGTCCTTTGCCGTACACGCTTTGGAATGCTTTGCTAAAATGCGCGGCATCATAAAATCCGCAACTGCGGGCGATTAGCTCCATCGTATGATCCGTACCCTCCAGCAATTGCTTGGCATGCTGCAGCCGCAGTTTGCGCAGCATTTGCATGGGAGTCAGTCCGTATATTTTCTGGAATGCCCGGCTGAAGTAGACAGGATTCATATGATAGAGCTTGGCCAGTTCTTCCCTGGTAATCTCCCCCTCAAGCCGGTCCTCCATGTACTGCAGCGCTTCGTTAAACCGATCCGTAATATAGAGATCTCGCGAGGCGAGGCACCCTCCCTGCTTGGTACTCTCCACAATTTCATATAGGAGAAAAAATACCAGCGAACCGATTTGGATATTCCTCAAATCATCTTCCTCCTGCAGCCACAGGCTCCGCAACTCATCGAATTTTCGCTCATATTCTTTTCGGTCCCGAATCCGAATCACCTTGCCTAAAGGAAACAACTTGAAAAAGTCAGCATCATCACTCACAGTGGCGTTGATATTAAACAAATAATGTACGCCATCTCTTTTGGAAATAACATTAAAAGGCTCATTAGGACGGTGAATCATCACATCTCCGGCAGAAGCTACAAACTCTCCTTCCGAGGATGTCGTCAAGACCTCTCCCTTTTGGATATAAGAGACGGTGTAGCAGGATTGTACATAATCGAAGATAATGCGCGTCTTATATTGAATTTTGATGACATCCAATATGTCTGTGCAGAACTGACTATGAATGATAGAGGACATCGAAATCTCTCCTAAGCAAGCTGCTGACAGCAGTTCTTGAACTTTTTTCCGCTCCCGCAAAAACATGGTTCATTTCGGCCCGGAAGCGGCTGACCGTTCTTTCTGTACGCTTGGAACTGTTCTGCCCTGAGCCGGTTTGCTAGCGTAGTCATTCTATCGTACGCATGAGCATAGAACATTTGATAGCTTTGGCAAAAATAATCCACCTCGGACCGATCGTTGACATCGAGCCAATTCCGGTTGCGGGGACATCCCCCATGACAAAAGCTGAGGTATTCGCAATTACCGCATGATTCATTCATTCTTGGTTTCATTTGCAAAAAGTCATCATATACCGGGCTTGCCAGCAAAGACTCCAGATCGCTTTGGCCGAGATTTCCTAACCTGTGCTCTTCATCGATAAAGAAATCACAGGGATAGGCATCGCCGTTGGTCTCAAGCACCATCATCTTCGGACAATGAGAACTGTGGACGCACAGCTCCGCCGGTCGATGCAGCAAGGTAAGCAGCATATTCTCAAACATCCGAACGGAAAACTCCGGCTCCCCATCGTTATACCACAAGTCAAAAGTGCGGCACAAAAACTCCCCGTACTGTTCAGGAGTGATTCGGAAGACCCCGGGCAGCCCGCTCTTTTGCGAAACAAAATCCATGCAAGGGATGAACTGAATATATGAAAATTTCTGTTCTTTGTAAAAGGCCATCAGTTCGTCCGGCTTCGTCACATTATCTTCATGAATCACCGTCAAAATGTTATATTCCACGCCCGCCTGCTGTAAATGGCTCACTCCACGCATCACTAGATCAAAGCTGCCTTTCCGTGATCCGGTTACCCGGTGGGCATTATGAATATGCTCCGGACCGTCGAGGCTAATCCCGATCAGAAAGTTATAACGTTTGAAGAATCGTGCCCAATGCTCATTTATAAGTGTTCCGTTCGTCTGCAGCACGTTACTTATTAACGTATGGGGTGGCGCATACTTGGCCTGCAGTGAAATCACTTGCTCAAAAAACGGAAGCCCGGCCAATAAAGGCTCGCCTCCCTGCCAGGAGAAGGCAGCCTGTCCGGAAGACCGGTTCATATACTGAGAGATAAACCGATCCAGAAGAACCGGCTCCATCACCCGGACCGGCTGATGAGGAATCCCGCCGGTCGTGCTGTAATAGCAATAATCACAGGCCAGGTTACAATCCTCCGAGACGGTTTTCAACATGACATGAAGATGTTGCGGCCTGGAACTTTGTATACAAGCGCTCACTGAATTCTCCCCCTATTGTTATTCCAGTTTGATATGAGACAAAACGGCGACAGGCTCGCGGCCGGCGACCAGACGTCCGTCCTGCACATACCCTTCTTCGCGTCCTTGTAGCTCATGAATCAAGACCGAGCGCCAATATTGAATACATTCCTGCAACGCCGGATCATGGATGAGATTGTGCAATTCGCCGGGATCCTCGACTAAATCGAAAAATTGTTCCTCACCGGTTTGAGAATACCAAATATATTTCACCAGTCCATCCGTGATCCATTGGGTGGACACCATCCCTTGGGCATGTTCCCCGTGCAAGTATTCACGCCAAGGTTTGTCCCGGGATTCCTTATCGCCGCGCGCTAACCCCCATATGCTCTCTCCTTCTACGGAATCGGGGATCTCTGTCGAAGCCGCGTCCAATAGCGAGGGCAGTATATCGCGCAATTCAATCACCTCGGAGACGACAGAGCCAGGACTCAGATCCAAGTGACCCCCCAAATCATTTACGATAAACGGGATATGGGCGCTTCCTTCATAAGGTAAGGATTTTCTAAATAAATGGTGGTCGCCGAGCAGTTCCCCATGGTCCGAAGTAAACATAATAATCGTATTATTTCGTTCTCCATATTCACTCAGTACTTGCAGGAACCGCCCGATTTGCTGATCGATATGGGTAATTAACGCATAATAAGCGGCCATGGCCATCTTTAAACGCCGCTTCGGAACGATACCCTTGGAAGTCACGGGGTTGAACCCGTTCCCCTCCGGGTCTTCCTTCATGGCCCAGTCACCGATCACCGGATCGGGAAAATCGAGTTCTTTATACAGATCTAAATAGGTTTGCGGCGGATCAAGAGGAGAATGAGGGCGTACGAACGACATCCACAGGAAAAACGGCTTGCCAGGATCCCTGCGCCGCAAGAAATCGATCGACTGACTTACCGTCCAATTGGTGGGATGGAGATGTTCCGGAAGGGCCCACGGTCTTGCCACGGTGGAAGCATTGCAATCCAATCCAAGATCCAAGAGGTCGGCTCCCGGGACTTGTCCGCGCAGCCACGGCAAATAATCGTCCACTTCATCATAATGCTCCCGAACGGAGATCCCCTGTTTATTGCGATTATAGTGCAGATAACCGTCATGCAAGACAACATTATGGAATCCCATAAGACTACGGGCCGGGTAGACGTGCATCTTGCCAACGCATTGCGTATGATATCCCGATTTGGCCAATTCGCCCGGTAAAGTCGTCGGATAATTCCAGGGCA
>DJTQ01000042.1 GCA_002439285.1 Paenibacillaceae bacterium UBA6304 | reverse complement strand
AAATTGTTATGTAACAGGAAAAAAACCTAGCAGTGGTACCCATTTTTCCCATGCAAACAATCGCAACCGCCGTTCTTGGGGCGTAAACGTACAGAAAGTTCGGATCTTGGTTGACGGTAAACCGAAACGCGTATACGTCAGCACCCGGGCTTTGAAATCCGGCAAACTGACCCGTGTATAAGAATCAAATAAGCATATAGACAAAAAGCACCTTTTCTAAATAGAGGTGCTTTTTTGGTATTTCTTTTGTCTCTCTGAATTCTTTTTCGGTCAGGCATCCGCTCGATTTAGTTTTTGTGGAACGTGTTCAACACAGCCTTAACGAATCCTCCCAAAAATTTAGGCAGCTTGAATGTGTAAAATTTCATCGTTCACCCTCCCCATCATTCTCATGCCTTCACTACAGTCTATGTTCCGAGCCCTTTACCCGTGTTATTTCCACTGCAAAAAAAAAGGCCACATGAGAACCCTGCTCATGTAACCCATTGTATGCGAAGCGATGTTTTCCTATGCCAACGGACAAGATGAGAAATGCTCGCCATCCTCGGCAAATTACTTAAGACTGTCCCTGAGCTCCGTAATAGCGGCGCTACGGTCGGAACGGCCGAATACGGCATTCCCGGCCACAAGCACATCTGCTCCCGCTTCCACGACCAGCGGAGCCGTGGCGGCAGCAATCCCTCCGTCAACCTCGATCCGCAAGTGGTCCAGCCCCAGCTCCATTTTCAAATCTCTCAGTTCACGTATCTTACGAAGTGTTCCCGGAATAAAGGCTTGTCCGCCAAAACCGGGATTGACGGTCATAACCAGCACCAGGTCCACATCCTCCAACACCTCTCGGATCGCGGAAACCGGCGTGGCCGGGTTTAACGCGACACCCGCTTTAACGCCCTGCTCCTTGATCAGGTGGATCACCCGGTGCAAATGAACGCAAGCCTCGGCGTGAACGGTAATTACATGCGCTCCTGCCGTGGCAAACGCCGGAATATAGTCCTCCGGCTTCTCGATCATCAGATGCACATCCAGCGGCAGCTTGGTCAGCGGCGCAATCGCCCCCATTACAAGCGGTCCGAATGTCAGATTCGGGACAAAATGGCCGTCCATAACATCCACATGGAGCCAGTCGGCTCCGCCGCGCTCCACCTCTGCTACCTCTTCGCCGAGCTTGGCAAAATCCGCCGATAAAATAGACGGTGCGATATAGATATTCGACATGATGTCAGTACCTCCGTTTTTTCTCTTTCATCTCTTCATGAAACTGGATGTAATGATCATAACGGCTCTTTGCAATGATTCCGTCGTCCACAGCCTGTCTTACTTTGCAGCCCGGCTCATGGAGATGACTGCAGCCGCGGAATTTGCACCCTTCGGCATATTCGCGGAACTCAATGAAACAAGAGGATAGCTCCTCTACCCCCAATTCCAGAAAATCGAGCTGACTGAAGCCCGGCGTATCCGCCACGTAGGCTCCGTTTTCAAGTTCGATCAACTCGACATGGCGCGTCGTATGCCGGCCCCGGCCGAGTTTCATGCTGATTTCACTGGTTTCCAGCGACAACCCGGGAAGCATCGCATTCAGCAGAGAAGACTTCCCTACACCGGATTGACCGGAGAACACACTGATTTCACCTGCCAAACGGGACTTAACCTCTTCGGTTCCCGATCCCGTCATGGAGCTGGTTACAATGACTTCGTAGCCGATTTGTTCATACATATCTTTAACCTGGGTCGTCAAATCCCGGTTCCGATCGCCTTCATTTTCCTCCAGAAGATCTTCCTTCGTCAGACAAATCAGCGTTCGTAGTCCGGCGTGTTCGATATGAACCAGAAACTTGTCCAGCAGTTGGAGGTTCAAGTCCGGTTCTTTTAAAGAGAAGAGTAGAACGGCAAGCTGTGCATTAGCTACCTGTGGACGAATAAGCTCCGTCACCCGGGGCAAAATTTCGTCAACCGTTCCCTCTCCGTTTTCCGTAGGCGTATAAAGAACACGGTCACCTACCAACGGGCTCAGGCCCTTTTTCTTGAAAATGCCGCGGCCGCGGCACTGGACCGTTTCTCCAGATGCCGCAGCATTCGGCTTCACATAGTAATATCCACTTAACGCTTTTACAATCAAGCCTTCAGGCATACCTGCTTGGCCTCACTTTCGTGTCTGTTTGCCTTATTGGTTATTACCTTTACCCTTATTTCCTTTACCGTTTTCCTTACCGTGCGCCTTCCCGTTTTTCTCCGCTTTGGCCACGGAATTGGCATTAATCATGCCAGTTTCGGGAATATTCTCATCATCTTCCCAATCCATGACACCGTCGTCCTCCTGCTCTTCTCCTGGGAGCGGCAGTTCTGGCACGGTCCCCTGCTTGGCATCGATGTACGAAACCGGGTACGTATCCAGAAGCACGCCGTCACGCATCACCGACACATAACCATTCATGTTGGGAGATAGAATCAGGTCGACGGATAAGTATTGCGGTTTGCCGACCGTTTTGGTGCCCCAGTCCCGGTTTTCGCCCCGTGCATCGCCGTACATG
>DJTQ01000047.1 GCA_002439285.1 Paenibacillaceae bacterium UBA6304 | reverse complement strand
TCGTAACGAGGTCGCCGCCATCATCGATAATTAAATCCGGCTTTGTTTCAAGAGCACGAACCAAAAGCTCTTTGTACTCGGCAGGCTCCGGATTATATTTTGCAAAAACGGTCACTCCGTCTTCCACCAGTGCCGCACAAACATCATCCTGCGTGGACAGCGGATTGCTGCCTGTGATGGTAACTTCCGCGCCGCCTGCCTGAACCACCTTTGCCAAATAAGCGGTTTTGGCTTCCAGGTGCAGCGAGATCGCAACTTTCAGGCCTTTGAAAGGCTGTTCATCCTCAAACTGCTTCCGAATGCGTCCTAGCACCGGCATATGGGCTTCTACCCAATCAATCTTCAAATGCCCTTCCGGTGCCAATTTCATATCGGCAACAATGCTGTTTTGATTCGCAGAACTCATGATTAATTCCCTCCTACAGATATATAATCCGGTGCTTTCCCGTTACATCATAAGGAATCTCCGTCAAACCGTCAATCCAATCTTCCCCATATCGGTTCATATAATAGAATATGTTATACACACGTTCCTGCGGTTTGTCTAAAGGAAATAACGAAAGCTCGATCCGGTCAAAATGCCGCAGACCAGCTTCATTCCCCTTCTCCAGCGCATCTTTCGCTTTACCATGCAAATAATCCATCTGATCGATGATTTTATCCCGGTTCGCATTTCCGAGCTTGACCAGCCCGTTCTGAATACCGCCGAGTTGTTCGATTAAGGGATCGTACATCCCTGTAAAAGCAGCCTTGATTTCTGTGAATCGTTCTCCCAAGTTCAACGCATCTTGCCCGGCAAGCCAAGCCTCACGTTTGGCCTGAAAAGTATCCCGGTCCGACACATCGCTCCAGGACAGGTCGTATTTATCCATATATTTTTGAAGCGTACCTTCCAGCACGGTAAAAGACTCTCGCGGCAACAGAATCGGCATCTGCAAATCCAAGCGCCGGAACGCCTGGCGAGTCAATCCCCAATAAGCGATTTCCCCGGTTCCTAGCACTGCTCCAAGTACCGGAAGCAACGAATCCTGCATCAGCGGCCGGGTCAGTACATTGTTGCTGAACCGTTCCGGATGCAGAGTCAGCTCTGCCAGCAGCTCTTCTCTGGTCATAACCACTTTGCCTTTACGGTCGCAGAATTTACCGTCTTGTTTAAATAGCAGCAAACGTTCTCCCTCATGTATGTAGAACAAATTCGCCCCGTTTTCTCGGGCGTCAGCCTGAAGTGAGAACCCGAGCTGAAGCATTTCATCAGCCGCCTGATGATAAGCTTCTTCCAATTCGTCATTTCTGGATATCATCGCCTCGAACACGGAAACTTCCATCCGTCGTAACCCTTGGTCCGCTGAATCGAGCAAAATGAGGCCGTGTTTTCCAAACCAGTTCCCCATTAACTTAGCAAAGCAATCGGACAAGGTTGAGGAATTCGCCGCGGCTTCGCGATACAATTCCAACAATCCTGACTTAAATTCGGTCTGCGGAAGCAGCCCTTCCAACTCAGCGGCAGCCTGCTCCCAAGCTTCATCATCAAGTTCGGTCCAGCTGACCGGAAGGCGCTGGTCATGTCCTTGCGCAATCCGAATGCGAGTCACCTGCAAATCCTGCGACAAGACATACGTGTGGTTGACCTCATCCCAATCATGGTCTTCCCCAGCAATCCAGAAGACGGGAACAACCGGACGATTCAGCTTTGTTGAAGCTTCTTTTGCAGCTTTAATAATCGTTACTGCTTTATAAATAACCAGCAGAGGGCCAGTAAACAGACCGCTTTGCTGTCCGCCGACAATCACTGCCGTTCCTGGCTGTTCCAACAGATCCAGATGCCCGGCAACCGCCTCATGCGGGTTATGTTTCATATTGTACGCGCGAAGCTGGCTTTCAAGCTCCTTACGGTCCAGCCGAAGCCGTTCACTTCGATCAAGCCAATCCAATCTTTCGCTCCAGCTATTCGGGTCAGCCGGATTATATTCATATAGCCCGCTAACTTGTTTAAAATCTTGAATGAGTGCTTCCGCCAGCGGTTGGCCGGCCTTCAGCGGCCCTTGAACAATATTCATCAGGTTTTAATCCTCCTGTCTTCTTCTACCTTAAAAATATAGCATACCTCTCTAAAAATCGCTAAATCGTAACAATCTTAAATCCGGCGCAGGTACGATAGAAAAAAGCCCCCGCGCCGCAAACCGGCGCGAGAGCTACAATCTAAACTATATCCGTGCTATGCCGGAACTATCTTATCCTTTGTTCGGCATGGATACCCAGTGGCCTTTGGATACTTCGACAAGTTCCGAATTATCGAGATCAAATGCACCGCCGCCGGCGGAGTCGTCTTTAGCCGAGTGAATCGGGCCGTTGCCGTTATCCTCAAGCAGAATCCGCTTCTTGTTCTCTTCCACTTCCGGATCCGGAATCGGAATTGCCGACAGCAATGTTTTGGTGTATGGATGCATTGGATTTGCGTACAATTCTTCACTTTCAGCCAACTCTACGATTCGTCCCAAGTACATAACCGCCACACGATCACTGATATGTTTAACCATGGACAAATCATGCGCGATGAACAAATAAGTCAAGCCAAGACGATCCTGTAAATCCTTCAGCAGGTTGACAACCTGGGCTTGAATCGAAACGTCAAGCGCAGAAATCGGTTCGTCACAAATGATGAATTTCGGATTTACTGCGAGAGCGCGGGCAATCCCGATCCGTTGACGCTGACCACCGGAAAATTCATGCGGATAACGGGTTGCATGGTCCGGATTAAGTCCAACCATATCGAGCAATTCCTCTACCCGTTTCTTACGCTCGGCGCGCGATCCGGCCATGCCGTGAATATCGAGTGCTTCTCCGATAATATCCGTTACCGTGAACCGCGGGTTAAGCGATGCGTACGGATCCTGGAAAATCATTTGCATATCACGGCGCATAGCCTTCATTTTCCCGGGGGATAATTTATTAATGTCCGTGCCGTTGAAGCGGACGCTACCACCCGTCGGCTCGTACAAACGAAGAATCGTCCGGCCCGCCGTCGATTTTCCGCAACCTGATTCACCTACAAGACCAAGCGTCTCGCCTTCGGCGATCGAGAAGCTGATATTATTGACGGCTTTCAGCACGTTGCCGCCACCGACATTGAAGTATTTCTTGAGACCTTCGACCTCGATCAAATTTTTGCTCATGACGACTGTTCCTCCTTAGCCATCGGGTGAAGATCCCAGCAACGAGCCATATGCGTGTCACTGAACACCGTTGCACCCGGATCGATGCGTTCACAGATCTTCATTGCCTGATCGCAACGAGCCGCAAACGGACAACCGAGCGGCGGCTTGATCAAATCCGGAGGCGTCCCGATGATCGGAATCAATGGCTCTCCTTTTTTCTGATCCAGTCGCGGCATCGAACGAAGTAGACCTTTGGTGTACGGATGCTGCGGGTTTTTAAATATTTCCCATTTCGTGCCGGTTTCCACCACTTCACCGGCGTACATAACGATAACGCGGTCGCACATACCGGCCACAACGCCAAGGTCATGAGTAATCAGAATAATGGAGGTTCCGAGACGCTGCTGCATCTCTTTCATAACATCCATAATTTGCGCCTGAATCGTAACATCGAGCGCCGTGGTAGGTTCATCCGCAATTAGCAGTGCAGGACGACAAGCGAGTGCAATCGCGATCATCACGCGTTGCCGCATCCCGCCGGAAAATTCGTGAGGGTATTGGTTAAAGCGGGCTTCAGCATTTTTAATGCCGACAAGCTTCAACATCTCAATTGCTTCTTTTTTCGCTTCGCCCGCTGACATTTTCTGATGTTTGATAAGCACTTCAGTGATTTGTTTCCCTACCTTTATGGTAGGATTCAATGAGGTCATCGGGTCTTGGAAAATCATGCCAATATCTTTACCGCGAATTGCTTCCATTTGCTTACTGCTATTTTTGAGCAAGTCCTGTCCCTGGAACAGGATTTCGCCTTGCTTGATGATCGACGGAGGGGAAGGGATCAGGCGCATGATCGTCTGGGCCGTTACGCTCTTGCCGCTGCCGGATTCACCGACGATTGCCACCGTTTCCCCTTTACCTACTTCAAAGTTCATGCCGCGGACAGCTTTCACTTCTCCGCCTTTTACCGAAAACGAGACATGCAAATCTTTGACTTGTAAAATCGGCTCCATCAGTTCCACCTCCTATTTTTTCAGTTTTGGATCCAGCGCGTCGCGAAGACCGTCGCCAAAAATGTTAAACGCCAGCATCGTCAAACTGATGACAGCCGCCGGGAACAGCATCCGCCAAGGATAGTACAACCAGCCTGTGAGGGCATCGTTAATCATCGAACCGAGCGAAGCGATCGGGGCTTGTACGCCAAGACCGAGGAAGCTCAAGAAGGCTTCGGAGAAAATCGCATTCGGTACGGACAATGTCACGGTTACGATGATCGGTCCTACCGCATTAGGCAACAAATGTTTGAATAAAAGACGTCCGGAACCCGCACCCATCGAACGGGAAGCAAGTACGAACTCGCGGTTTTTGAGCTGCATAATTTCTCCGCGAACAATCCATGACATATTGATCCAGCCGGTAATGGTCAAGGCCAGAATAATCGTTCCTAAGCTTGGTTCCATAACGACAAGAAGCAGGATGGTAACCAGCAGATAAGGAATGGCATACAAAATTTCGGAGAACTTATTCATAATTTCATCGACTTTTCCGCCGAAGTAGCCCATGATACCGCCGTAAATAACACCGATCAGCAAATCGATGCAAGCTGCAGCCAGACCTACGATCAATGAGATACGGGCCCCCATCCAGGTACGCACCCACATATCACGGCCGAGATCATCAGTACCGAACCAGTGGGCACCAGACGGTTTCTGGTTAGTATTCATCAGGTCGTTGGAATAGTAATTGTAACCATGCACCCATTTTGAAATCCATGGTCCAACAATCGCCGCAAGGATGATCAACGCCAGTACGGAAAGAGCCACCATGGACATTTTGTTGGAACAGAGACGTTGCCAGGCATCGCGCCAAGCGGAAATACTTTCACGCTGAATGACTTCGGCTTCCTTTTCGTCAGTACCGATTTTCCGGAAATCCTCCGGTTTCAAATCAACCGGCGTCGGCATCACTTGAATTGGATTATGTTCCATCCTTACCCCTCCTTCCCTTTATTCACTTTAACTCTCGGATCAACAATCATGTAAGCGATATCCGTCAAGAAACGAGCAAGCATTAGTAGAATACCGTAAAAGATTGTAATCCCCATAATGACCGGGTAATCACGGGTACTAATGGCTTCGACAAACTGCTTGCCGATTCCGCCGATCCCAAAAATTTGCTCGATAACAACCGAACCCGTTACGATGTTTGCCGTCATAGGACCCACATAAGTGATCACTGGCATAATGCCGTTGCGGATCACGTGGCGCCATAATATCGCCAGCCAGCTCAGGCCTTTTGCCTTGGCCGTTTTGATATAATCGGCATGCAGCACTTCCAGCATGCTTGAACGGGTCAAACGCGCGATAAATGCAATCGGCTGCGCCGTCAACGCGGCAACGGGGAGAACGTAGTACATCGGACCTTTAAAGCCCATCGTTGGCAGCCAATGCAATTGCGAAGAAAAGACGTACTGAAGCAGTGAAGCAACGACGAAGCTCGGAACCGCGATGCCCAGCACCGCTAACACCATCGCCACATTGTCGATCAATTTGCGATGATACAGCGCTGCCAGCATTCCGAGCAGAACCCCGACGATTACAGCCACAACAATTGCGACCAAACCGAGCTTCAGGGAAGCCGAAAACGTTTGCCCGATAATGTTGGAAACGTCCTGGTTAATCTTTTTCATCGAAATGCCAAAATCACCTTGTACTACGTCACCTAAATACTTGAAATACTGCTGGTAAACGGGCTTGTCTAATCCAAGTTGTTCTTCTAGACGTTCCTGTATCGCAGGCGGCACTTGTTTCTCTGAAGTGAGAGGACTGCCCGGAATAGCTTTCATCAGAAAGAAGGTTGCAGAAATCAAAATGAACAACGAGATTAACATGAATAATAACTTGTTTGCAATGTAACGCACCATGCCCGTTTGCACCTCCTTTTGATAAAATTCGACATAAAAAGATTTTAGGCCAATTCTACGGCTTTGTCTATTCAATATAATTCCCATAGACATTCACAATTTGAACAAAATCACCGCTCATACAAAAAAAACGGGATATATATGGAATACCCACATATATATCCCGAGGTGACTATGCAGTTCTTTAACGCGTTAAACTGTCAGATTAATGATCTTCCAGATAAGCGCGTGTATAGTCAATCGCACCGCTAAAGTCGAGTACAATGCCCTTCAAGTAAGGCTTCTCTACCGAAACATTGGTGTAGTAGTAAACTGGCAAAAGAACCTGATTTTCTTTGATCAAGATTTCTTCTGCTTTTTTGAAGTTTTCGTTACGTTTTGCATTGTCTTCCAAGCTCTTAGCTTCATTCACAAGTTTGTCGTATTCTTCGTTCTTAAACCCGGAATCGTTGTTACCGCTGTTGGATGTCCACATATCGATAAACGTCATCGGATCGTTGTAGTCTGCACTCCAAGCAGCACGAGCGATTTGGTAGTTCAAGCTTCTACGGTTCTCAAGGAATACGGCCCATTCCTGGTTCTCGGTTTTCACGTCAACACCCAGGTTTTTCTTCCACATATCTGCTGCAGCGAGAGCAATTTTCTTGTGTGCTTCACTAGAGTTATAAATCAAAGTGATTTCAGGAAGTTTAGTGTAACCTGCTTCTTGCATACCTTCTTCAAGCAATTTCTTCGCTTCTTCCACATTTTCTGTGAAATAGTCGTCTTTATTTTCCGTACGGAATTCTTCACTTACACCTTTGATGCCCGGTGGAATGAACCCGAAAGCTGGAATTTGTCCGCCCAGCGTAACCTTGTCTACGATCGCTTGACGATCGATGGACATTGCAAATGCTTTACGGATCTTCGCATTATCGAACGGTTTTGCCGTTACGTTAAATTCGTAGTAATACGTACTCGCAGTACCTTTAACATGCAATTCGTCTTTCAATTCCTTTTGTAAAATCGGAATTTGGTCGGTCGGAATTTCACCGTTAGGGTGTCCGGCGCGGTCTAATTCACCGTTTTTGTAACTTGTCAGTTCAGTAGCGCCACTGTTAACCAGGGACATCGTAATTTTGCTCAGTTTGATGCTGTCTTTATCCCAATAGTTCTCGTTCTTGGTAACATCGATCGTTTGGCCTTTGGTCCATTCGGTCAATGTGAACGCACCGTTTACGATCATTTTGCTTGCTTCAACAGCCCACTTGTCATCGTTCTTCACGGATTGGTGAACCGGAAAGAACGTGTAGAAAGAAGTCAGACCAAGGAAGTAAGGTGTCGGTCCAGTCAGTTCAACTTCCAGCGTGTAGTCGTCAACAGCTTTTACGCCAACTTGACTGAAGTCCGTAATTTTTCCTTCATTATATTCTTGAGCATTCTTGAGGTAGTACAATTGGTAGGCATAAGGAGGAGCCGGGGTTGTGTTCGGGCTCAACACGCGTTCCCAAGCAAATAAGAAATCATTCGCCGTTACAGGGTCGCCGTTGCTCCATTTGGCATCTTTACGAAGATGGAAGGTGTATTTCGTTCCGTCGATATCCCACTTCTCTGCAGCTGCAGGTTGGGCTTCGCCGGCTTCATCCATGCGGGTCAAACCTTCATACATCAACTTAAGCACAGTGTTAGCTTGGCTGTCTTGTGCTTGCGCCGGGTCAAAAGTAGGCGGTTCCGCACTGAGGTTGATTCTAAGCGTTTGATCTGCGGCTAACTTTGCTTCACCGCTGTTTGCAGCGTTGTCGCCGCTGTTGGAAGTTGCGTTGTTGCCACCGTTGGCATTGTTCTTCTCGTTGGAGCCGCACGCCGAAAGCAGCGTCCCAACAGCGAGAACAAGTGTCAAAAGGAGCAATAAACTCTTACTCTTCTTCATCTTGTGAATCCCCCTTAAAATTTGTGGTATATGTTTTTAGATTATACAACCAGCGGTCAAAAAAATCCAACAAAAATTTTCAGAAATTTAATCAGCGGTAAATAAAAAGGACTATTTTTTTAACAAAATAGTCCTTTATACAATATTGACTTTTTCAATTCTTTACAATTAACGTTGCATGTCATTTTTCTATGTAGATCTCCATTTTCTCTTTAGCATGGTCTAAGCAGCAGTAACATATGTAAGGAAGCTAAAAAGAAAGAGCAAAATGTAAGCGATTCCGGTACCGGCAAACGTCAGCCTCCAGACTGCCCTGAGTAGCCTCCGCATATCCACCTTGCCTTTCAAGCGGTTTTGCGCTCCGCCGATCAGTCCGACGGCAATCAGCAAAACAAGCAAGATAAGAAAAAAGCCGAATTTGGAA
>DJTQ01000128.1 GCA_002439285.1 Paenibacillaceae bacterium UBA6304 | reverse complement strand
GGAATCAGCGGCGAGATCGCGGCACTTTTCATGAGCACTTTCGTTTTAATCCATTTGCTTGTGAGCGTGGAGCGTCCTGTTCCCATTACATTTCCTCCAGTTTCCAGTCTCTGATATCTTCTTTAGCGATCTACAACATGTCATGCCCGGACCCTCCGCTTGGAAAGGGATCATGCTCTATTCTCTCAATATCTTCTTTTACCGGTTTAATCCCGCTCTTGACCTGGATGAATTCCAGCAAGGTAAGCGCCCTTATACCATGCGGCTTGCCCGGGGGAATTAAAATATGCTGCCCTTCAGACAAGGACCGAACCCCTCCGTCAAACGCATACTCTCCCGAGCCGGAGATTATTGTCCACGCCTCGTTCACGCTCTGGTGCCGGTGGTAGCTTGTTTGCGTACCGGGTAGCATCTTAACTTTTGAGGTCACGATCTCTCTGCCTTCTTCCGATCGGGAAATATCCAGAATAGCGCTGCTTCCCCACCTCTTCTCCTCATACATCGGACAAGAAGCATCGTTTCCCAATTCATTTTTGATTCTGCTTGATGCACTCTTTGTAGCGACGAGAATGCCGTCAAGTCCTGCCGCGACGATCAATCCGGAAGCTCCGACGACGTGAACCGGAATGTCCAATTCATTGACTAAATGAGTGTCCTTGGAGTCCTCCGAAATTTTACCCTTCCCCATGACGCGGTCCCTCAGATGGCGGGAAAGCTGCTCCCAGCTTCCAAGGTCATTCCAGACTCCGCCATATGGCAAAACAACCACCCGTTGCGTCTTTTCCACCACCTCGCGGTCAAAACTTTCCCGGGGCAAGCTATCATACCTCTTCATCAGACTTTCATAGATCGGCGGAATTCCCCTGTCTGCCATACAGGACAGCAGATATCGCTGCCTACAGGCAAAGACGCCGCAATTCCACAACGCACCAAGAGAAATCAGACGCTCCGCTATTGCCTTGTCCGGTTTCTCAACAAAGGATCCGACTTCCGTATATTCTTCACCGCCCGCCGGTTGCCCGGCCTTCGGCACGATATAGCCGAAAGCGTCCGAGGGGAAGTGCGGTACGGTACCGAGCAGCGCCATATCGGCTCCTGAATCCGCCAGTACAGCAGGCAGCCGGGGGAGTATCTCGAAAAAAGTGGATTCCACAAATGAATCGACGGGTATCACGACCACCGTCTCATCCGGGCCAACCTCTGCAACTGAATGAAAATAGGCCGCCGCTATAGCAATCGCGGTAAAGGTCCCACGCTTCTGCGGTTCGCCAATTACAGGAATGCCGCCACCAGTATGGTGCTTTGTTATCTCCACTTGGGCATGATGCGTGACGATACAACTATCCTGCAGCAGCCCCGCTTCCTCCAACCCCCGGCAAATTCGCTGGATCATCGATTCCATCCCGCCGTCCGGAGAACTGAGCAGCTTCAGGTACGCTTTAGACCTAACCTCGTTCGACAGCGGCCAGAGCCGCTTGCCGGACCCGCCCGACAGGAGAACAATGCGCAAATCTTATCCCCTCCCTCCCTAACCATTCCTTTGAGCATCCTATCGTTATTTGCGGGAACGGCTCTCTCCTGGCGATCTCACATACCCTTTCCGTTTGTGAAAAGACAGCGAGCGGTAAGTCTTAGCCAACTTGGCTAGCCGCTGCTCGCCGATTCCGCCCGGACTTCCGGTCAGGCTTTTGTTGCGTGCTTTTCGGAGCAGGGCCCCGGCACGGTCGGCAGAATAGACATAGTTGCCGTACGTTTCATATTCCGAAAAAGCAAACTGTTTGCTCCGGTTCATGCTGGCTATAATAGCCTTATACCACGGCATCCCGTGTCTGGCTTCGATCTCTTTTTTCATCCGGGCAAGCTTGGATTTTTCAAACAGCATATAGTGGGTTACAAAGGAAGAAGACGCGGATGGCTTCCGCCCCATTAATCTTCTGTACGTGGAAAAATACTCTGGCTGGCTCCAGTTCCGGCAATAAAAGATGTCCTTCCCTCCAGAACGGAAGCGATGCGGTGCGATCAGTACGGTGTCGGCGTCGATGACCAAAAAATACTTCGCGCTGCATAACCGGTCTCCGCTCAGCTTCAACAGTTGCTGGAATAACCATCCAGATCGCTCCCACTTGGCCGATCCATACGAAATGTCCCGCTTGGTCAACGGCAGGACCGTATTCTCATCCACGAATCTGCAACCCTTGGCACGGCAAAATTCCATCATCTTCTGTCTTTTGGGAGCAATGATGATAATTTGGCCGATAGGATGCTGCACCTTTGATCTTACGGCATCGATCACATAAGGAAGCGAACCGAGATCTTTTTCTATCGCCGGAATCAGTACATCTATCGTAACGGCTGCACGGATGCGGGCGGTCCTGCTAAGAGGCATAACGTCATCTCCATATCCTGAAATATGCTAATAACATATGAATCCCGCGCTCTGTGCGAATGGCCTTTTGCCGGAGATGGGATTATTTTTTAAACAAAATTTAAACCCGGCTTTAAACTCCGTATGTTAATATGATAAGCAGCAATTGAAGCGAAGTAATATTATTTAATCATTTCGATCCTTGATTCTGATGCGAAAGGTGTTTATTCTCATGTTCGAGTCCTATCTGTTTCCCATAGCCTATGCCTTTATGGCTTTTCCTGTAGCGGCGTTGTTTTTTACGCTTCCTTTTCTCGTCGTACAGTACCGCAGGCACGGTTATATTAATAAAGTCAGAGCCTTTGTTCTGTACCTGTTTCTGCTCTATCTCATGAACGCAGTGTTCCTGGTGATGCTGCCCTTACCCGCCACCCGTCATAATCCGCCGCTGAGCGCCGGGACGATGCAGCTTGTGCCCTTTAACTTCATTCAGGACATTCTCAAAGAAACCTCTGTCGTAAAGGGAGTTCCATCAACCTATCTACATCTGTTAAAAGAACGCGCCGTCCTCCAAGTGTTATTCAACGTGCTCCTTACCGTTCCGTTCGGGATGCTGGTCCGTTACTATTTCCGGTTCGGTCCTTTACGGTGTCTGCTGCTGTCCTTTCTCTTGTCCCTTTTCTTCGAAGTAACGCAATTGACTGGAATTTACGGGATATTTGATCATGCCTATCGTGTGTTCGACGTGGATGACCTGATGACCAATACCCTTGGAGGGATAATTGGATTTCTGGCAGCCGAATGGCTGTCCGGCCTGCTGCCGCGGATTGAACATTTGGATAAAGGAGTCGATCTGTCCGCCAAAAGAGTCTCTTACACCCGGCGGGGGTTGGCATTTCTGTTCGATATCGTAATCTGCGGCGTCCTTTTGCTGATATGCAACATGCTAAGAATTCCGGGAGCCTACTTTGTATCGACGGGCTTATACTTCATGCTGCTCCCCTATCTGACGGGCGGCTGCACTTTCGGCAAATGGCTGGTGCGCATCCGGCTGAGTGACAACCCCGGAGCCCACGGTAGAAGCAAGCCGGGGAGTGGCCGCAGTACGGACAGGGATAGAGTCGATGGTGGGCTCGGGGCGCGAAGCGTCGGGGATACCAACAGTGGGAAAGCCTATGGTGGACTCAAGGCGGGGAGCGAGGCCGGTGCTGACAGTAGTGATAGAGTCTACCGTTGGCTCAAGGCGAGAAGGGAGGATACTGCAGGCGGTCCTGTTGGCACGACTGATGCGGGGAGCGGATCGGTTGCCGATCATCCCGATCAAGTTAGTACCGTTCGGATATCCCTGTTACCCTTGATCCTTCGCTACGGGCTCCTTTATTGGGTACTATTCGGTTTGAACCGCATGCTGGCGTTCTCGTCCAGCGATTTACCGGGAATACAGAGAATGCTTCTGGGAATGTGCGTGTTTGCAGTAGACCTATGGTTTTTCATTCATCTAATCAAACATTTGTTCCAAAAGGATTCCCTTCTTTTCTATGAGAAAATTAGCAAAACACAGCACAAAATCATGTGGAAACCGTCTACGAGAGCCGACGGAGAAAAGGCTTAAGCTAAAAGCTTAACCTAAGCTTCCTCGCATTCTAGTAAGCGAGGCTTCGCTCGCTCCTTCCGAGCAACGCCAATCTTCCATAACCACAAGAATAACTGGAAAACCTACAGTTATTTTTGTGGCTTTTTCGTCTTTCCAACTATTAGCTGGAAAACCTACAGTTATTTCTTCTCAAAACGCGCCAAACGGGTCAAACCTTCTAAAATAGATGGAGGTTTTCCATCTGATTCCATGTGTAGCCTCCCTTAGCCAAAATTAACTGTAGGAAATCCATCTAATTTGTAAGTTGCAGGTTCGTAGTTGGTGGATCAGCAATCATATTAGCCCACCATAACCAACAGTCGCAGGTTTGCAGTGACTTTCCAGTAATCAACGGGTTCGAGAGTCGTAGCTAGTGGCTATAATCGATCAACAGTCGAGGGTTTGCAGTGACTTTCCAGTAATCAATGGGGTTCGAGAGTCGTAGCTAGTGGTTATAATCGATCAACAGTCGAGGGTTTGCAGTGAATTCCCAGTAATCAGCAGGGCTTCCAACAATAATAAAAGGCCGCCTCAAATGGCGGCCTTCCACATTATTTGTTGTTCTTCGGGTCAAGCGCATCCCGGAGCGCGTCGCCGACAAAATTGATCGACAAGACGATCAATATGATCATCACGCCGGGCGGCACCCACAACCAAGGCTGCGAGGTCAGCACCGTCAGCGATTGGGCGCTGGCGAGCATGTTGCCCCAGCTCGGCGTAGGCGGCTGAACACCGAGGCCGAGGAAGCTAAGCGCAGCCTCATCCAGGATCGCGCCCGCCACACCGGACGTGGCGTACACGAGAATCGGCGCGACCACATTCGGAAGAATGTGCGAGAAGATGATGCGCACCGAGCCAAAGCCGAGCACGCGGCCGGCTTTGACGTAGTCGCTCTCTTTGACCGAGAGCACATTCCCCCGCACCAGCCGGGCCACGCCCGGCCAGCCGAGCACGCCAAGGATCAGGATGATGTTGGTGAGGCCCGGCCCGACGATACTGGCGACGACCAGAATCAGCATGATATAAGGGAACGACATGAAGATGTCGGTCAACCGCATAATAATGCTGTCGATCCATCCGCCAAAATAGCCGGAGATCAGACCGAGCACCGTGCCGATGACGGCGGAGATGACAATCGAGCCCAAGCCGACGGCCAACGATACCCTCGCAGCATATATCAGCCGGGACAATTGGTCGCGGCCGACCTGATCCGTCCCCAGCCAGTGTTGCAGCGAAGGCGCTGCGCCGAAACTGTCAGTAACGGTCGTCGGCTTATAGGCCGTTATGAAAGGAGCGAAGATCGCGCACAAGGTCAGGATACCGATGACCACAAGGCCTGCCACGGCAAGTTTGTGGCGCTTAAATCGGCGCCAGAACAGAGTGCGGGAGTTTTCCTCCCCCTCCGGCCAAGCTAGCTTCTCCTCCTGCGCTTCCGAGCGCCCTGCAAAATA
Organism: Paenibacillaceae bacterium UBA6304; assembly: GCA_002439285.1. Classification (GTDB taxonomy): domain Bacteria; phylum Bacillota; class Bacilli; order Paenibacillales; family Paenibacillaceae; genus Fontibacillus. The sequence goes on along the minus strand of DJTQ01000128.1, from coordinate 3,503 downwards.
TCTTTTAATTAGATTCATTTTACCGCCGCTCCCTATTTGCTGTATTTGATTCTCGGATCGACCAAGGCATATGCGATATCCGTCAGCAAATTCGCCAGAATGACGATGACGGCCGCCAGCAAATTCAGCCCCATGATCGTGGAGTAATCACGGCTCATAATAGAAGACATCGTCAGTTGACCGATGCCCGGCCACGAGAAGATCTGCTCTATGACTACCGCGCCGCCGAACAGGATCGGAATCTCCATACCGAGTACAGTAACAATGGGAATCAAGGCGTTACGAACAGCATGTCTGTTGATGACGAGCGTTTCCTTCAATCCTTTGGCTCGCGCTGTGCGCAAATAATCCTGCTCCAATATCTCCAGCATGCTTGAGCGGACATATCGGATATTCCGTCCCGCCACATTCGCCGTAAGCACGATCACCGGCATAATCAAATGCAGCAGGATGTCCACAAACCCGCCGTTTCCTCCAAGGGTACTCATTCCGCTCGAAGGCAATATTTTTAACCATAAAGAAAATACGTAAATCAGTCCAAGTCCGAGAAAAAAATTCGGGATGGAAATGCCCAAAAAAGACCCTGTGACCGCCGCGTAATCCAGTTTGGAATACTGTCGTCTCGCACTCAGGATACCTAACGGAATCGCGATGGCAACGCCGATAATCAGGGACGTTCCCATCAGTAGCAGCGTGGGACCAATCCGATCCCAAATCATTCTGCCTACCGGTTCATATGTCACCATGGAGTAACCCAGATCCCCGCGCAGCAGATGAGTGAACCAGTTCCAATACTGAACGTAGGCTGGGGCATCCAGGCCTAGCTCGATCCGCTTCGCCTCCAGCGCCTCCGCCGGAGTCTGCGGACTGATCAGCATATCTACCGGATTACCCGGAGCCATTTTCATAATAATAAAATTGATGACGGTCACCCCGAGCAGCACCGGGATCGCAATCAGCAGCCGCCTAATCACATACTTGAACAAACATAACACCTCGGATCTTCATCAATGGGAGTGGAATGCCCGGCGCTTGTCTCTTTGGCGCGGATCGGCAATCGGGCTGGCGTCCAGCAGCGTTCTTGTATACTCATGTTTCGGTTCCCGGAAAATCTCGTTAACCTTCCCGGTCTCGACAATTCTCCCCGAATACATGACGGCAATTCGGTCGCTTACATATTTGACCGCTCCCAGTCCGTGCGCGATAAACAAATAAGTAAGGCCCAGCTCACGCTGCAGTTCCTTAAGCAGGTTCAAAATTTGAGCCTGTATTGAAACATCCAGTGCAGAGACGGGCTCATCGCAAACGATTAGACGCGGCTTTAAAGAAAGTGCCCGCGCAATACCGATGCGCTGGCGCTGGCCGCCTGAGAATTCATGCGGATAGCGATTCCGGCTGTTCTTCGGCAGGCCGACAAGCTCAAGTAGCCGGTCTACTTCCCGGGAAATATCCTTGGCCGGCACGATTCGGTGCACTTTTAGCGGCTCGGCAAGCAGATCGCCCACCCGCTTTCGCGGATTCAACGAAGAATACGGGTCCTGGAACACGATTTGCAGTTCCGATCTCAGACGGATCATTTCGCGTGGCGAAAGCCGGGAAATGTCCTGCCCGTCGAACAGAATCCGTCCTTCCGTCGGCGTCTCCAGACCGACAATAAGCTTGGCAATCGTGGACTTGCCGCTGCCGGATTCGCCGACCAGTCCCAGGGTCTCCCCCGGATAGATAGTCAGATCGACTCCGTCCACGGCTTTTACGTGATCGACAGTATGATTAATGATCCCTTTGCGGACCGGATAATACTTTTTCAGGTTTTCCAGCGCAAGTAACGGCTGTAAGGATACCGCAGGATCCTGCGGATTATGCATGGTCATCCTCTTCCCCCCGTAGTCCTTTCTCCGCCCGCCGGACTTCCCAGCAACGCGTGAAATGGTCTTCCCCGGTTGCCGCCAACAGCGGCATTTCCTTAGCGCAACGCTCGGTAGCATAAGGACAGCGGTTCGTAAAGCGGCAGCCCGGAATCGATTCATATCTGGCCGGGACCGCGCCCGGAATCGACTCCAGTTGCTCGTCTTCCTCCGCATCGATCCGCGGAATCGACTTCAACAGTCCTTGCGTATACGGATGCTTCGGATGCTCGAACAGCTCGAACACATCCGCTTCCTCGACGACTTGTCCGGCATACATCACCACGACCCGGTCGGCCATTTCGGCAACGACGCCCAGATCATGCGTGATGAGCAGAATAGCTGCACCGGCTTCCCGGCACAGCTCTTGCATCAGCTTCATGATCTGGGCCTGGACGGTCACGTCCAGCGCCGTGGTCGGTTCGTCCGCGATTAGCAGCTTCGGCTTGCAGGACAGCGCCATCGCGATCATAACGCGCTGGCGCATGCCGCCCGACAAGGCGAACGGATATTCATTCATCATTTTCTCGGGCCGCGGCAGCCCTACTTTCTGCAGCATGCGAATGGCCGTGGCTTGGGCTTCTTTCTTGCTCTGCCCCATATGAAGCATAATCGCTTCGCGCATCTGGTAGCCGATCGTCAGAACAGGGTTCAGCGAAGTCATCGGCTCCTGAAAGATCATCGAGATCTGATTGCCGCGAATGCTGCGCATCCCCGGGTCATCCAGCTCAAGGAGATCCCGGCCGTCAAACATGACGCGGCCTTCTTCAACCCGGCTGTTACCGCCGAGCAGCCGCATGATGGACAGGGCAGTGACGCTTTTGCCACTGCCCGACTCCCCTACGATTGCCAGCGTTTCGCCCGGCATGACGCGAAAGCTTACATCTTCTACCCCCACGGTTCTTCCCCGATCGCTATCAAATGCGACCCGCAGATGATCCACTTTGAGCAGTTCGTTCATTTCACTCACTTGACATCCCATTCATTTACATTGATAAACATACCGAAGTCTTTAGGCTTCGCTCCCGTAACCCGGTCATTGATCGCACCGAGTGCTTTGGTTGCGTAAATCGAAGGCATCGGCACATCTTCAGCAACGATTTGTTGAATTTCATTATAATACTGCTCGATTTTCGCTTCATCGGTTTCTGCGGCCAACGAAGTCAGCAATTCGTCGATTTTGGCATTGCTATACCCGTTCGGGTTGCCGGTTTGCAAGAAATACGCCACATCCGGCAACGGATTTACAGGGGTCATCGACACGGTCATAATCCCGAGGTCATATTCCATCTTCACGATTTTATCGACTAGGGTCGCCAGGTCCGCCATTTGAATCTTTACGTTAACGCCGGCAGCCTTAAGATTCTCCGCCATAATGTTGGACGCTTGCTCCAGCGTGCTGTCACCGGACAACACGGTCAGGGTCAACGTTTTACCGGAGTCCCATCCCGATTCCTGCAAAAGACTCTTCGCTTTCTCCGGATCATACGCATCCGGCTTCACGCTTGCATCTACATAAGGGCTATAGCTGGTGAAAAATCCGCTCACGGCTACCCCCGAACCCTTCAGCAAATTATTAACGATCATTTCGCGATTCAG
>DJTQ01000163.1 GCA_002439285.1 Paenibacillaceae bacterium UBA6304 | reverse complement strand
TTCTATGAACGACCTGCTGAATTCAAGTTGAATGAATCCATCGGTTTCCAAAGCAAAGAACTGTTGATCAGCAATTACGACATTCCTGACGATGATGATTTCAACCAGATCTCCCTACGGCCTTATGAGGCTCGGGTTTATAAATTTCAAGGCGTTAAATAAGGATATCAGTTGTTATTCCTTGCTGGCGATGGTATAATGATAATGCTGTTTTTGAATTGTTTATGAATAGGTTTAACGATAATAGATTATGAAGTGTTCTCACTTAGGAGGTGGATTGGATGAATATCTTTTTAGAAGTGCTGCTCGTAATTTTCTCCATCGGTCTGATCGCGGTCGTTCTGCTGCAGAAAGGGAAGAGCGCAGGTCTTTCCGGTGCCATCTCCGGGGGTGCTGAACATCTTTTTGGCAAGTCGAAAGCACGCGGTATGGAACTCGTTCTGGAACGGGTAACCGTAGGATTGGCTGCCGGTTTCTTTATTCTGGCGATCGTAGTTGCTGTCGTGCAAGGTTAACAAGTGAATTGTAAAGCTAAGAGCCCTGCTTCCTTTAGGAAGCGGGGCTTTTTTTGTGCGCGCTGAATCGACAAAATGGAGGAATAAATTTCAAGGTTTACGTAAATATGATGCAATCTATTGCCTCTTCCAGGTTAAAATATTACAATTTTGGTATACACAAAAACTCCCAGTTAATTCCTTGCGGAATTTGCTGAAAGAGAGAGAAGAGGAGCCCCAAAGTATGTACAAGCTAGTAGAGACAATTGAAGAAGAGTTGATTTTTAACGGGATTTGGACGGAGGCGTGGGCAGAGCAAGGGTTTGAATTGGAATTTGCCGAAGAGGTCCTCGGTCGGTGTCTGATTTATGATGAAGCGAATGTGCCGGTGGCGACGGTAGAGATGAAGCCCTACTCCCGGGATATGGATGGACTGAACAAGCTTGCACCGTTCAAAGATCACCCCGCCATCCAGGCCGACCCGAACCATATCGTGGAGGTGGATAAAGTAGCGCTGCATAAAGACCATAGGGGGAAAAACCTGGACCGCCTGCTAGCGACCATCGTCATGTTTGCCGAAGAACATCAGATCCGCAATTATGTAACATTATTGGAGCCGGTCCTGTTCCGGGCCTTGAAAATCTCATTTCACGTGCCGATGTCCAAAGTGGGGGAACGGATATTTTACAAGGGGGCCGATGTGATTCCGGCAATCATCCATGCGGCTGAGTTTTATGAGAATAAAGAGCGATATGATTGGTTCATGAAGACAGCACATAAACAACAGCAGCCCGCATCACCTACATACATATATTAATTGAAAAAGAACGGGACGCCCCCCTGCCGATGATTTGGCATTGCGGACGTCCCGTTCTTTTATATCGAATACTGCGGGGTTTGTGCCACCGCTTTAAGCTAAATTGCCGGCAGGCTGATCTTTACTATCCTGAGAAGCCAGCTTGGAGAGCGTTAGAATCAGGTTGTCCAAGTCCTCATAATGCTGGATGATTTCGCGGATCTTGGCGTCCTGGGCTTCAATACCTGCCAGAATTTCTTCGGTTGCGCTCATATTATGCTCAGTGCCTTCGGCAACGGACAGAATCTCGGTCATAATCCGGGTGTAGTTCTCCTGCATTTGTTTGACGGAGGAGTCCACATTGTCGGACTGCTGGCTAACGGAGAGGGCGTTGTCTCCGACTTTGCCGACAAAGGCTTGTACCTCCTTGGCTTCTTCTTTGCCGATATCGATCGCTTCGTGACCGAGGGTGATTTGCTCGGCTACATTGTTAATTCTACTGATAACGTCGGCCAGGATGTTGTTGATCAGACCGGTCGCCTGGCTTGAGTTCTCGGCCAGTTTGCGAATTTCCGAAGCGACCACGGCAAAGCCCTTACCGTGCTCTCCGGCATGAGCCGCCTCAATGGCTGCATTCATGGCTAACAGATTCGTCTGCTTGGAGATACCCTGAATCGTATCGACAATCTGGCTAATTTGCTGGTTATGGTCGCTTAACTGTTCCATCTGGATCACCGTTGCGCTAATTACCGATTGCAAATTATGTATTTTGTCCGATAAGGAGGATACCCGGTTTCCGGCCGCTTCCGTATTCTGAAGCATTTCCCTGGAGAGCGTCTGCAGGGTAGAAGAACTGTCCGCGGTATCTCCAACGATAACCTCAACCTCATGAACCGATTTGGCCGTATTCTGCAAGCCATGCGTCTGATGTTCCATCGTAGTGGAGACACTGCCGAAGGTAACCGTAATCTCCTTGGAGATGGAACCGGTCACGTTGACGTTGTCACGGAGTTGAGTGCTGAGTCGGTTAAGCACTTCCAACGAGGCCTGCAAACGGGCCAGAATATCATCCCCGCGTTGTTTGGCGAGTTCGGTATCCCGCTGCTTATCCATTACGGTCTTCTGCAGCTTTTCACTGAACCGGGCGGCAAAAGCAAGCGCGAGCGTGGCGAAGATCAGGAAGAGCAGCAGGTAGCTCAACGGCTCACGGGAGAACATTTTTTCGTGAAAAAACGGTTCATAATAAAAATATGTAGTAAGAATCAGACCGAGGACTCCCGCAAAGACGATCGGCTTATAGTTGGAATACAGCGTCATTAAGGCGATATTCACGTAAACCAGTAAGTAGGTGCTGATTAGTGGCTCGGGATCCTGGTAGATCAGCAAAAAGGTAAGTATGGAAGCGATGGTGGGAATAACGAACATGACGTATCGGGTACCTTTATTAAAGTAGGTCATGTAAGTGGCGATAGAACAGCATACCCCGCCGACCACGATCAGGGTCATCAGCATGGTGGTTCCGACATCAATCATAAGGTCAGTCACTACCCCTAAAGCGACCATAAGCCAGATGATTTTCACAAATAATTTGTTGCGCCGTTGAAGAATGCTTAGATTGTCCATATTAACTCCTTGTTTAATTATTGGATACTTTACTTGGATACTTTATCCTATCCTTTTTTCGGTATTTTTGATCGGGAAGTTTAGGGCTTGGAGTATTCCTATAGAAAAACTTTTGAAAGAAAGGGGCCATGGAAATTGCCTTTGCAAAAAAGGACTAAACTTGAAAGAAGCGGGAAACGGATGCCGGAGGTTGATTTCGTGTATACTAGGGTATATACATGAAGGGCAATTCATGGAAATTATCGTACACAAATAATATTTGCCGGCGGACAGGCCGGCCGAGGTGAGAACATGATTACAGAAGCAGAGCTGCTCGCATTTATGCGAGAGACGGCTTATAAACCAATGACATACCAGGAGTTGGAGGAGCATTTTCAGATTAC
>DJTQ01000309.1 GCA_002439285.1 Paenibacillaceae bacterium UBA6304 | reverse complement strand
CATGAAGCGTCCGGGAAGTGAGCCGATCCCGTTAAATATAAATCCGTCAAACAGGGGTTCGAGAGGACCTGGGTCAGACTCACCAGCTACATAATGAACATACGGGGCAAGGTCGGATGAGGTCCAAGGGGCAGAATTTTCTGGCAACAGCCCGCCGCACGGCAGGACACAGACATGTCTCGGCAACGTCTACGTCACTTCTCTTTCCGAAGGGATAGAAATATATATATGTAGAAGGGGGCGGAGCAGAATTGAAAATTGTTCATGCTCCGATGGAAATCGGAGGGCAAGTGGGACTCTTTTGCAAAGAACTAGGCAACTTGGGGCATCAGGCGGTGGGGTATCATTATTTTCGGACCTTTCAGAATTATACGGAAAATATTACGCTTACGGACCAATATGAACTAATGAAGAATTTTGGGGAAACGTTGAATTATTTTGATTTATTTCATTTTCACTTTAATATGACGATGATCCCGGGCCTGGATGATTTGGAACTGATCCAAAGGGCGGGAAAACCAATGGTGATGCATCATTGGGGTAATGACGTCAGAATGCTGAGCATCGCTTCTCTCCGTAATCCCTATGTGCGTATAGGAAAGGCACCGAAAGAGAGTGATATCTCGCGCAGATTAACCCTTGTCGGAGAATTTGTACCGATCGGAGTCGTGCAGGATCACGAGGTTTATGAGTATGTTAAGCCCTATTACAAAGAGGTTTGCATTCTGCCTCTCGCTATAGATGTTATCCGCCATTCTCCAGCCTACCCCGACGAGCACGAATCTTGCCCCCTTGTCATTCATGCGCCCACGGATCCGTTATTTAAAGGAACGGAAATTGTGGAGGACACCATTAGCAAGTTGAAATTGGAATATCCGCTGCGATACGTGAGGGTCGAGAAGTTGAAGCGTGAGGAAGCATTGGCTCTGTACCGGCAAGCCGATCTTATCGTAGATCAGATTTTATGCGGATCCTATGGGTTGCTAGCCGTTGAGGCTATGGCGCTCGGTAAACCCGTGGTGGCTTTTATCAGAGATGATTTAATGGACACCTTTCCTCCGGAGCTTCCCCTCTGTAATGCGAACCCTGATACTTTATATGATGTGTTAAAAAAAATGCTTACTTCCGCTGCCTTGCGCAGACATAAAGGCATCGAAGGAAGAAAGTATACGGAACGTCATCACGACATCCGGGTCGTAGGACGTCAACTGCTTTCGATATACAATCGTTTGTAAATTTCCCGCCGACTCCCATGTCAAAACTTTTCAGGATACCGTCCCGTGTACCGAGCCATTCTATAGCTGCAGTCATTATAGCTATGGAAGGGGAATGTTCATTCGATGCGTATGAAAAAAATGATTCATTTATCATTGTCCGCTGCTCTTATCGCCGGGATGGTCGGATTGACGGCTTGTGGAACCCGTACGGATAACAATAATGTCAAGACGCAAAGTCTGCGGAACAATGACGGACGGAATTATGACGTGAATTCGCTGCCGCAGGGGAATCGTCTGTTTTCGCGGAGCGCGGGTAACGGACAAACGCAGCGGATTACTTCGCTGAAGTACAGTTCTGCGCTGAGCAACAAAGTTGCCGGGCTACGTGACATTCAAACGGCCCATGTCGTCGTGACCGACCGAGATGCTTATGTGGCGCTTACGCTTCATGGAGCGAGAAATAATGCCGGGACAGGGGCAGGGACAGGGTCGCGGATGTCCGGAATGTCTACAGGAACGTCCATGGGAATCAACAATAATAACAGGGGAACGACGAATTTCGGCGGTCCTTACGGAGCAGACTATGGGACGCGAGGCGCCGGGGATGACGGACTTGCCCGCGGATTAACAGGGCGCTCCGGAACGGCGGGCAGCTTGCTCGATATAACTCGTGGCGGAAATGGCAGCGGCCTGATGACAGGTCGGGGAGCAGGAAACGGGTTGGACTTCGACGGCGGCATGGGGACGAGAGGGATGAACAGCAACAACAGCAATAGCTACGGCATGAACGGGAACGGAAACGGCACCATGAGAGGTATGGGAACCGGTACATTCAACGGACTTGGAAACGGTACTGAAGCGGGAAGAGTCACCGACAATGTTCCTCAAAAAGTGAAGGATCAGGTCTCCTCTACCATTAAAAAGACGGCCCCGCATATCCGTAACGTGTATGTATCCGGGGACTCCGACTTCGTGACCCAGGTCGGTAATTATGCAACCCAGTCCCGTGGCGGCGCAACCCTTCACGGATTCATCGCCGACTTTGAGAAAATGATCCAGCGCGTGTTTCCTTCGCGGACTGGCACAATGACAGGCCCGAACGGTTACGCTCCGACAACGCCAAACGGAATTAACGGGGGTACGAACGGCTCCGGAATCAACAGAAACGGATTTTCCGGCGGCGTTACACGCTAACCGTTGACTCAAACTTTTGTAATAAAGAAACCGGAGGCATTTGCCTCCGGCTTTTATCTTATCTTTATCTATTTCATGCATTAAATTCTCTGTGGAACCGGCAATGTTAGTTTACTCTTCAAATAAGCGGCCTTCCACCCAGACCTTTTGCAATTCCAAATCATCGCGGCTCACCAATAGCAAATCGGCCTGCTTGCCGGTCTCTACCGTGCCGGTGAGGTGATCGATCCGGATCAGTTTGGCCGGATTGAGACTCGCCGCTTCCGAAGCCTGCTCGACGCTGAGTCCGATTTCCTGAACGAGATGCCGGAATCCGCGAATCATGGTCAACGTACTGCCCGCTAAAGTTCCTTCGCTCTCCTTTAGGGTACATACATTATCCTTCACTACGACAGGGAGATCGCCAAGTTTATAATCCCCGTTTCCGAGTCCGGCAGCCGACATCGCATCCGTGATCAAAATGAAATTGTGGTTTGTCTTTACGCTGGCTAGCAACCGGATCCCTGCTTCGTGAACGTGAATGCCATCGGCGATAATTTCTCCGCTGATCGCCGGTGAACTGAGAATCGCGCCCGCTGTGCCGGGTTTACGGTGATGCAGCGGAGTCATGGCATTAAACGTATGCACCGCATGGTGCAACCCGACTTCGACGGCCGCCATGATTTCTTCATAAGTCGCATCCG
>DJTQ01000438.1 GCA_002439285.1 Paenibacillaceae bacterium UBA6304 | reverse complement strand
TTCAGGCTGGTTGAGATATCCTTTAGCCAATCCGACGGAATGAATCAGAAGTTCCCCCGTCACGTTCAACGGACAGAGTTGGTCTTTGTCGTTCACAATTAGGACTTCGTAATTGGCAAGCGGTTTGCCGATGCTGACCGTCGTCCATTCATCCGGGACGGGCCCTTCGATCATGTGGGTTGTCGTTGCGACCGTCACTTCCGTCGGCCCATAGGCATTCACGATGACCGGTTGATGCGTCAATTTCTTCTGCAGCGAGCGTACCGATTCTCCCGGGAGTGCCTCCCCGCCGATAACAAAGCTTTGAACCCCCCGATAGTTGATCGCATCTTCTGCACTTAAATAGGAAGACAATTGGTTAAAGAACACGGTCGGCAAAATGCCGATTCGCGTAGCGCCGGTCTCTTGGATCGCCTGCGTGAACGAATCCACCGAGTACCGCTGTTCATTAGACAATAGATGCAGCCTTGCTCCACAGCAAAGCGCGCTAAAAATATCGTATACCGATGCATCAAAGCTAAACGTTGAGTATTGAAGAATGACGTCCTGCTCTGTCATCTCCAATTGTTCTATGGTAGCTAGTGCCAGGTTGACGACACCGGCATGAGGAACCAGAACCCCCTTCGGTCTTCCCGTCGTCCCTGATGTATAAATGACATAGGCCACATCTTCGGAAACAACTTGTACGATATCCGGGCCGGCTGCTTCCCCGTCAAGCTGGGTATCCAGGCAGAGGAGAGACACCTCCCCGCTGCCTTCCGCCAACAAGGCGGACAGCTTAGTCGCGTATGATTCTTTCGTAATTACGATCCGCGAGGATGTATCGGCGATGATATAGGAATTCCGGTCCTCCGGATGCTCCGGATCGAGCGGCACGTAAGCACCGCCGGCCTTGACGACTCCAAGCATACCAATAATGGCTTCCATGCTCCGTTCCATAAAGATGGACACGAAGTCTCCGGTTTGAAGTCCACGATCTAACAGAATTCGGGCTACCTGATCCGACATACGGTTCAATTCTGCGTAAGTTAGCTGGCGTTCTCCGCTTGATAATGCAATCCGGCCTCCGCAGCGTTCCACAGTGCGGCGCAGCATATCCGGGATACTCTCCGGTTTGGAGGGCCAAACTCTAGCTGTATCATTAAGCCGCGCATAGGCTTCCATATCCGCTTCCGTCAAAATACGAATACTGCCTATTCCGGCACTCTCATTGGCAATAGCCGCTTTTACGATGCATTCATAATGAGAGGCAAACTTCCGGACGGTACCTTCTTCAAACAGATTATTATCATACGTAATATAGATTAGGCTTTCGCCTTCTTCCAGCTTCACATACCAATTCAGACTGCTTGCGTCATAGGAAGTATCTTCGCCGAAAATAGTTTGTACCAGAGGAGATTGCCCGGTCAACCGCTCAATTTCTTGGAGTGGCATAGCGGCAAAATCGAGCGCCCCCCACTTATCGGAAAGCATAAGGTACAGATCCATAAATGAAGTCTCTGCTTCGCAACGTACCCGTAACGGCAGCAGTCTGCCTTCAGCATCCTTTACTCCAACAATCTGATCCTGTTCCCCGCTCATCCGGTATAAGAAGGCAAAATAACAGGCCATCATCCAAGTGTTATAATCGTATTCCTTGGAAACATGCGCCACGTCCGTCCGGGGGATATCCAGTCTGAAGACCGTTTCTCTCATATTCCGGCCGGAATTTAATCTAGGATAATCCGTATAAATAGCAAGTCCGGATAAGGGCGGCTGCAACTCATTTTCCCAAAAATTCTGGACAATGCGGTCCATTAGTAAGGTACCCACTTAAAACTCAACTCCTTGTTTCTCTCTCTATAATTTGAGGCCTTCCACCACTTGCTCCAATTTTCCGGAAATTTGGCTTAGGCTCTCCGCCGAATTCACGATTCTACCTGCAGAGGAACGTTGTTCCATGGCACTAGACTTGATATGCTCGGAAATATCAGCATTTCTCTCCGCAAATACCGAAATTTGCTTAATCGTCGCTGTAATCTGCTCAGTCTCGGCCGCCATTTCCTCGGTCGATGCGGATACTTCTTGAATTTGGCTCGTAATAGCATCCGTTGCGTCCAGGATGTTATAGAACAGATCTCCTGTTTCTTTCACAACCTGGATACCGGTAGCGACATTCCGTTGCCCCTCATTGATAGCCGTCACAGCAGTCAGCGTTTCGGATTGAATATACCGTACCAGATCCGCGATTTTGTCCGCCGATTTTCCTGATTCCTCTGCCAGCTTCTTCACCTGGTTGGCTACGACTGCAAACCCGCGTCCTTCGTCACCGGCTCTGGCTGCCTCAATACTCGCATTGAGTGCCAATAGATGGGTTTGCGAGGATATCTGGGTGATGACCTGAACGATCTCCTCGATTTCCCCGGAACGCTTCTGAAGCTGTTCGATCGAAGCTACCGAATGTTGGACCGATTGCTGAACCGAGTCCATCTGTTCCATCACTTTGCTGATATTGGCGCCACCGAGTTCCGACCGTTCCTTCATTTGCAAGGAGGCCTCCGACAAGGAATTGGTGCTTCCCGCTATCGTCGTTACCCCGGAATTGATCTCTTCAAGGGAAGTTACACTTTCCCCGATCGATTTGCTCTGCAAGGATATCTTCTCCGAAATCTCCCCGATATGGTTGGTGATATTCGTGGAGCTTTGGAGGTTATCTTCGGAAGTTGTAAACAAGACATTTGCCTGTTCTGCCGATTGGGCAGAGACCGTTTTAATGGTCTTGACTAGTTCGTTCATGAACGCCACTGTGGCATTAAACTTCGCGTTAACCTGACCGAGCTCGCTTCCGTCCGCTTTTAACTGAACGCCAAAATCACCCTGGCTGAGCTTCTCCAGTGCTTTCATTAGGTCTTTTACCGGCGCAAAGGATCTACGCAGCGTAATATATTGAAATGTTAAAATTACAAGTAAAATAGCTACTAGTGCTAAAGAAGTATATTTCAACAGATCCTGCTGCCCATGCATGATGACGCTGGCATCGAAGTCCATCCCCATGTAGGCAAATACTTGTCCGGATTCATCCTGGAACGGGTACATTACCGTTAGCCAAGTGCCATAGTCGTCATTATAAGGCTTGGTAAAGGTAATCTGTTTTGTTTTCAACATTTCCTGGACACCTTTGACATGGAATGCCGGTTGTCCCAGTTGATCCCCTAGGTGAAGGCCTTCTCCCTCAAACATATCCAATACGGCGGTCGGGAAGGCAATCATAAGCGTGCTGTTATCTATAATTTCAGATCCGAAAATAAAACCTTGTGCTACGTTAGGATGGGTGGCAGATAACTCATCAAACAGTTTCGTTAATTTTTGCTGAACCGGCGCATTGCGGTCCGTCGTCTTCATTGCTTCAGCGGCTTCGGCCGGAGTAATCTTGCCGATCCAAGCTTCCATGACCTTCTGTGAGTCCGATTCCAACTGGTTCGTCAAAACCCCGCCCTGAATATAATAGCTGGAAGCAATCAGAATAACGCCTGTCATGAGGATTGAAATACTTGTTAAAACCATGTTCTTGGTTACGATACTCCAGCGGCGGGTTCCGCCACCTATTTGCGGCAACTTCATTCGTAAGTCTCCTCTTTCCGTCTGTAAATGTGAAAAGGCTGCATACTTTGTAACATCAACAATACGAGCTACGATTCTCCTTTCTACAGCAAAAAAAAAGATAACCTCTAGTAAAAGTACTATAGGTTACCGTTTTTTTCGGCAACTGGCTGACATTTCCCGGAAAGGGGAATTAGTCCCTATAGTTTTGCGTCACTGCCTTTCGACAGTTTTGCCAAATGAATATCTAAATTTTGAGAAATAGAGACTTACCTGGTCTTCCCGAAGAACAACAGAGTCAATTTTACTACAAACTTGAAATCATTCCCATGAAAATTATCCTAATATATTGTCCATTTTGTGACCGTTGTACCTAATGAAAACAATCGGAATACCATCCAAAATACCTAGCTTACCGTCCTTGGACGTTCAAGACGGGTAATTCCGGGAATATGAAGCGTGGACCATTGAGGCATGAAATGTTCGATCTTCGCGACTGCTACGGTCATATCATCCAAGATCATATTTTTTTGATACCGGATGACGGATTCCAGCAAACAATCGGCTATTTCTTGGGGATCCTCCGACTGAATCTCCTGAATCAGTCGCTTGATCCACAGTTCCTTATTCACGGCGTACCCTGGTGCATCATAAATTCCATCGGTCATCATAATGAGCGTATCGCCAGGGAATAGTTGCACCGTCACCAGATCTACCTCGATATCCTGGATAATCCCGATCGGCAAATTACTGGCCGAGATCGGAATGACTTCCAGCCCCCGTTTAATGAAGCTGGGAGAAGAACCGATTTTCAGGAACGTGGTCCGGGCCGAATATTCATCGATTAATGCCATATCGACCGTTGCGTAAATCTCATCCGGCGAACGGAGCATGAGGATAGAATTCACCGACTTGATCGCCAACGTTTCATCCATACCTGATTGCAATAGCTGTTCCAAAATACTTAAAGCGGTGCTGCTTTCCAATCGGGCGCGCTCTCCGTTACCCATACCATCGCTGATGGCCACCGCATAGGTACCGTTGCCGAGCTCCATGGCGCTGAAACTATCTCCGGATAGCAGGTCTCCCCCTTTTGCCGTTCCCGCTACGCCTGTCTTGATCTCATAGGTTTTGGCCGAACCGAACGTTACGGTAGCCAACCCATCGCGTCCGCCCGCCATCGATTCACCGACCACGGCAATCTGCTCGCCCAGGATATCCGACATTAAGGGAGCAATGATTTTACGGCATTCATCATACCCACGGGTATAGGCATGTACAATTTCAATCTCGACATTGCCGTGATCCAGATTCACGATATCTATGTTGTGAATGGATAACCCCATCTTTTCCAGCGCCTCGCGAATTTGCTCTTCCTGTTTATACATGGCTTGTCCTTCGCGTTGAATTTCCCTAGCCAGATCCTCCATGACCTGCGATACGCCCGACAATTGCTCCGCGACCAATAGCCGGCTATCGTATATTTGCCGTTTCCAGTGCATATCATGTTGATAGAGATTGTACTCCCGCTTCATGACCTCTAGCACCTGGTCGCTCTTCGTACATATTTTGTTCCACTTGACAGGCAGCTCGTCCTTGGACAAATCCGGGTTCTCCTCTACCGCCGTCATCATGTCCGTCATATACTTATAGGTTTGATAGAACTTTCCGTCCCAGCATGAATTACGGCGGAAGCAGGTAGCGCATGCGCCTTCAGTGACCGCATTCATGAAATGGTCCACTTCCTCGCTCCGTTTAGCAACTTCCCCCGAACTGGCAATCTGCCCGAAGCTTCGGGATAATTGGCGGAACACCTGAGAAAATTGCGATACCCGGCCTGCCGTGACTTCACGCATCCGTTTGGCGTACTCATGCTGGGTTTTCGTATGATCCTGGGTTCCAGGAATATATTTGGCAATAGAACTGACAACGCTTTTCGGCGTTAATAAGAACAATACTACGGCAACGCAGCTCTCCCAGGTAGAAGCTAATACATCCGCTGGCCCCGTTAAATAAATGGACAAAATCGATGAACCCAGCAGCATTCCAAAACCTACGGCCCATTTGCGTCCTTCCCGCAGCATCCCGGCCAGCATCCCCGAGAAAGCGAGTAGACTCATCTGGTAGAGTGCCGACGTATCGGCCAAGCTAAGGATCAGCCCGGTCACCACACCCACGGAAGCACCGAGCGTGGCGCCGCCAACCAGGGCGAATAACAGAATTAAATATCTGGTCAAAATATGCTCGATGGACAATCCGGAAACTTCCCAGCCTACGGAGCCGGTCATCACGGAAGCCAACAAAATGACGAGGCAGACGATTTCCTCCGTTTTTAGCTGAAAATTCCTTTTTCGATAAGTAAAGACGGGAACGGCTTGAATAAATACGAGCGTCAGTACAAAGCTGAGTACCGCATCCATCACGATGATCACAAATTCATACCAGGAAAGAGACGGACCAATCACCGCCGTAAACAGAAGAGCCAAAAAGGTGCTGGTAAATACCATGAGCGGTGCATAGGATACATCGGCGCGCTCGAACGATTCCATCCCTTTATGGATTAAAAAGAAGATAAGCAATTCCGCCGCAATCACGGCAGCGTGTTGACCTGATATAAACATAGCCCCGGCAACCATGACCGCTCCCGTCACCACAGCGATATCGCGACGCATAAACATCATCACTGCAAAGAATGCAGCGGCAAAAGGCGAAAGCTCATCCAGAATCGTGGCCTTGCCGAGCAAAAAGCTCATTAACAGGAACAAGCCTGTCCACTTGCTCGCCGCAAACATTTTGCCGAAATTGACTACGATCGGAATCTGCTTCCAGCCATCCCACCGAAATCCTCTCATCTGCCCTTTAGCCTTCTTCATCCCTGGGAATGGGATCACATTCCATTTCTCCATTGCCTGGCACCGACCTTTCCGTTTTTGTAAGGTATGTCCCATTATAGGAGGGGGTGCGCGGAAAGTTTGTCATTTACCGGAGCCTATAGCAAAGAATTTTCCGACAAATTGAGAGAGGAATACGAAACATCTCGAACCCACGCCCCCGTTGAGGATGACCGCCGGAAGGCGTTCCTATGTTCGTACAAAACGGATTCCATGTGCCAAACAATTTCTGTCAATTCATCCAGAGATGGGCGAAGATTCCGTAATAACCTGTCGGCTAAGACGCTCAGACGACAAAAAAAATATTATCGATTCTGGCTCAGACAAAACAAAAAACCGCAAGCAATAAATTGCCTGCGGTGGATTTCAATATAAAAGCAGTAAATTACATACGTTTGGCTCCGCGTCCTCCGCGTTTACCTTCCGTGTTCTTCTTCAGCGAAGAAATGCGTTCTTCACTATCCTTAAGGAAACGGGAAACTTTATCTTCAAATGAAGCTTTGTTCGGTTGCGGCTTAAAAGGACGTCCTCCCCGATCCCGGTTAAATCCTCCGCCAGGACGATCTCCGTCTCTACCTCCAGGACGATCGCTGCGTGGTGCGCGAGGCGGTCTAGTAGTAGTAGCCTCTACCGGTTTATCAACGGCTTGCTTAATGGAAAGTCCGATCTTGCCGTCCTTGTCGACATTGATTACTTTAACGGTAACCATATCGCCGATCTTCAGATGATCATTGACGTCTTTAACATAATTGTCTGCGATCTCCGAGATGTGAACGAGACCCGTGACACCTCCTGACAGATCCACAAATGCTCCGAAATGCGTGATGCCTGTCACTTTTCCTTCTAACTTGGTGCCCACTTCAATTGACATAAAATAAAATGATCCTCCCTTAAAAATATACAGCCAGGCCTCGAAAACATGACTGCGGTGATTTGATTATACATAATGAGCCAAACAAGGTCAACAGCCGTATATCCCGTATGGGGTCAGTCATTTCCGGATTCTGACTCCGATACGCGAACCGGAATTTCCCCCGGTTTGTAAAGTCCGTACTTCTTCATCGCGATTTGACCGATATATTCAGGATCTTTAAGCCGGTTTAGTTCATATTTTAATTGGTTTAATGTTTGCTCATTAGCTTCCTTCGAAGCCTGCCGCTCCGCCAACTGACGGGATTTGTTCCCGATCTCTCCGGATTGGGCGATATAAGTGTAGCCTGCCCAGCCAATGAACAACACCATAAAGCAAGTCCATAATCGAATCCGTCTTCGCGCCCCGACCGACTTCACGGCATTCCGATTTATGTTCTTCGTTTTGTCCGCTCCATCACGCATTCAGGGCACCTCCGTTTTGATTATTCTTTGCTGAACCAGCGTTTCCATAATGCCGCAAGCCCATTTTTTATCGAATGGAGCCTGTCCGGCCATCGCAGATTCTTCCATATAGGTCTTGAGACCCAGCGTAAAAGTTTCCAAATTGGGGACAGTGTCACCCTCCCCATAAAAAATAATACGATCCAAACAAATCCCAGCAGCATTCGCACGCACTTCAGTAGCCATTTCAGCGGTGTAAGCACTGCCAATTCTAATATTCGGATGGTTATTCTGTAAATCTTTTGAACTACCTTTATTAAATTTACCACAAATCGTTCCGTTATAAAACTGAGAAACAAAAAATGAATCCAAACGCCTATAAATAAACCGAGGAATACATAAAACCGGAGTTCTCCTTGGTTTACATGGTAGAGGGTGCGAAATACAAAGAGGGAAGCGGCGATCCAGTAACCTACATCCAGGAGATGTACGCTCCAGCGGGGGAAGCGAAGTTGCCCCGACACAACGCGATAGCTGTCAAAGGCGATTCCCATAATTCCCCCGCAAGCGAACATCCACAGGAGAGTCACCCACTGCGTATGTAAATTCATCGGAACAGCTTCCCGAGCAGACCTTTGCCGGTCCCGTGCGATCCCGGATCCAAATAGGATAAGGAGTTGACCAGACCCTCAATACTGACAAGCCCCTGCTCCAAATTGAGGTTCTTGATATGTAAATTTTGACCCCGGATCGTCAAATGCCCAAGTTCCGTCTGAAGTAAAAACTCTTCGCTATCGAAACTCTCCACGTTCAGAACGCCCGAGATCTCCAGCAGCTTTCTTTGCATTAGATGCAATTCCTGACGCTTCCCTTTCCCCTGTTCGACCATGGCATGTACCCCTCCTTCTTACAAATAGCTTATGGAGGGATCCTTGGCTTTAGAACCGATTTACTAAACTGTTAATCTATATGAGCTTATTAAAAAAGCATGCTCCGTTATTATATAAACGGAACATGCTTGATCTCACGCTTTAATTCCAGTCAAGACCGGAGTCTCTAGCGATCGGTTCTTCCTTGACTAAGGTATACAGGGTGGCAGCCTCTTCCTTGCGAGTCGTCTCTGCGAGGCGCTCGACGCGTACCGTCACCAGCTTTTGGCCGAATTGAACGGTAATCTCGTCGCCCACCTTGACGGTACTGCTCGGTTTGGATTCGCGCCCGTTGATCAGGACTCTGCCTTGTTCGGAGACATCCTTCGCCACCGTGCGCCGCTTAATCAACCGGGACACCTTCAGGAATTTATCAAGACGCATTATTTTACGGCTTCTTTAAGTTTGTTGCCTGCTTTGAAAGCTGGAACATTGGATGCAGGGATTTCAATTGTTTTACCAGTTTGCGGGTTGCGGCCTGTACGACCGGAACGTTTGCGAGTTTCGAACGTGCCGAAGCCGATCAATTGTACTTTGTCTCCGCCGGCAAGGGCATCGGTAATTTCGCCGAGAACACCGTTCAATACGGTTTCAACGTCTTTTTTAGTCAAACCGCTTTTGCTGGAAATGTTGTTGATCAGATCTGTTTTGTTCATTAATAATGCCTCCCAATAATAAAAGAAATAGATGGATACTAACGGCTTCAGCCCTTACGGCTGTAAGCCGCGGAGATATCTTTGTATGAGTATTCTGCCTTGAAACTCAAATTCCTGCCCGTACATCAACTTTTTTTTGTTTTTTCGCAAAAAAAACCGTTTTTTAGTGAAAATTCGAGTTATCTGGATGTTTTTTCAAGGCTTTTGGCGGCATCCCAAAGCTTGTCCATCTCGGCCAAATTGCTGTCTGACGGCGTCTTCCCGGCTTCGCGAAGCTTGTCTTCCACATACGTAAACCGTCTGACAAATTTCGCTATCGTCATAGACAAGGCCTCCTCTGGATCGGCTCCTATATAACGGGCGGCATTCACGATGGAGAACAGAACATCCCCGAGCTCCAGGGCCTGATCCTGAGCCTCATGCCCGCCGGCTACGGCCTCTTTCAATTCGGCCAGTTCCTCATCGATTTTTGCCCAGACGCCTTCGATAGTGTCCCAGTCAAACCCGACCTTGGCCGCCTTTTTCTGCAGCTTGTATGCCTTCATTAACGCCGGCAGATCCCGGGGTACGCCGCTTAGGGTGGACAATTTCTCCGGTTCGAGGCCTTTGCGCCGCTTCTCTTCCGTCTTCATGGCGTCCCAATTTTTGAGCGCTGCTTCGGCATCCTCAGCACTCAGATCGCCGAACACATGCGGATGACGGTACAGCAGCTTTTCATTGAGCTCCTGAATCACGTCATAAGCCGTAAACATTCCGGTCTCTTCTTCCATTTGCGAATGCAGCATAATCTGCAGAAGCAAATCGCCAAGCTCTTCCCGCATATGATCGGGATCGTCATCATCAATCGTTTCAAGTACCTCATAGGTTTCTTCAATGAGGTTTTTACGGATCGACTGGTGGGTTTGCTCCCGATCCCACGGGCAACCTTCCGGACTGCGGAGAATAGTCACGATTTCGTGAAGCCGCTCAAAGCTCCGGATCCGTAAATTATCATCATGGCTAGCCGGGACGTAAACCAGCGACAAATTACCGTACCCCTGAACACGGTCCAGTTCATATAGCGGAATGCGCAACACTTGCTCCGCTCCCGTCACGCCCAGTGCATGTCCGACAACGACCTCATAATCATCCGGATAGATTTCCATCAGACCCAGCTTCACGTCCGAGGCGGTAAATTCATCGTAAACCTGGCCGATCAGCGTGTGCTGCCGGGGATCGATCCGTCCTCCGGACAGTTCGGAAGCATCCAGCAGTTGGAAGCCTTCGATCGGATCGAATCCGAGAGTGATAAACGCCTCATAAAGGAAGCTTTCTCCCCCCGTGATCTTCAGTTCAATTCCCTCAAGCGGGCAGCGTTCCTGTAACAGCTTTACGGTGGCTTCCGCAA
>DJTQ01000237.1 GCA_002439285.1 Paenibacillaceae bacterium UBA6304 | reverse complement strand
GATCTTGTCGTCGATACGGCGAATGCCCGCGGGTTTTATGTACTCATTCATACCGTTTACTCGCCCGGCGATTTTCAGAAGATCAAGCAGGCGTTCTTGCAAAAGCGGATTGACGGCGGCATTCTCGTAGGAACACAAAAGGATATCGAGCTAGTTCGCGAGCTGGTTAGTCAAGAAGCACCGCTCGTTCTTATCGACTACGATATCTCCGAAATTATGGCTGAACGCCTTAATAAGAATCATTTGGCGGTCATCAATTCCATGGATTACGAGGGAACGGTCGAAGCGGTCGAATATCTGATTGGACTCGGCCACCGGGAAATCGGGATCATCAAGGGAAGAATGAACACTTTTTCCGGTCGCGAACGCTATATGGCATACGAGAACACGCTGAAGAAACACGGGCTGCCTCTCATGGATGAGTTTATTCTGGAAGGCGATTTTCTGAAGGAAACCGCCTATAAGGAAGCATCCAGATTGGCCGATGGCGGTAGATTGCCCTCCGCCCTGTTCAGCTCCAATGATGACATGGCCATAGCGGCAATGGAAGCGTTTGCCGAGCGTGGCATCATCGTACCCGACCACCTTTCTGTAATCGGATTCGATGATGTGCAGCTCGCTGCCCGGATCACTCCCAAGCTGACTTCGGTTAAACTACCGATCGACGATATGGCCAAAGCGGCTGTGGAGAAAGTGATCGGCCTCTGCAATGCTGACGAACCAACCTTCAGCACGGCAAGTTTTCCTGCCCGACTCGTAATTCGGGATTCCTGCAAACCGGCTGGGATTTAACGGCTGCAGCTGCGGCAGCTGAAATGCCTCACCCATTGGGTGCGGCGTTGCTTTTCCGCTTGAATAAACGCGCGTTCATAAACGAAGGGAGAGACCTTATTCATGAAATTCGGACATTTTGACGACGTTCGCAAAGAATATGTGATTAACACACCAGAAACCCCTTATCCGTGGATTAACTATCTCGGTAATGAGCAATTTTTCGGACTGATCTCCAACACCGCTGGCGGATACACTTTCTACCGCGATGCCCGCTTGCGCCGTTTGACCCGTTACCGGTACAACAATATTCCACTCGATACCGGCGGCCGTTACTACTACCTGCGTGACCATGACAATAACGATTTCTGGACGCCAGGCTGGATGCCAGTCAAACGCGATCTTGATTTCTACGAGTGCCGTCACGGCCTTGGATATACTTCGATTACCGGTGAGCGCGGCGGCATTTCCGTGAACCAGCTCGCTTTCATTCCGCTCGGTTATACCGGCGAAGTACATCGCTTGACTGTTAAGAACACAAGCTCCGCGAGCAAGACGGTCTCCCTCTTCTCTTTTGCCGAGTTCTGTCTTTGGAACGCTCAAGACGACATGACCAACTTCCAACGTAACCTCAGCACCGGCGAAGTGGAAGTTAAAGATTCGGTTATCTATCATAAAACGGAATACCGTGAACGCAGAAATCACTATGCCTTCTATTCCGTCAACCGCAACATCGACGGCTTCGATACGGACCGCGAATCGTTCGTGGGACTGTACAACGGTCTGCATGAACCGCAAGCCGTCGTTGCCGGTAAAGCTACCAACTCCGTTGCTAGCGGCTGGTCCCCGATCGGCTCCCATGAAATCAAGCTGACCCTTGCACCAGGCGAAGAACAAAGCCTCGTATTCATCTTGGGTTATGTTGAAGTTGAAGAAGAAGACAAATGGGAAGCTCCAAGCGTAATCAACAAGAAACCTGCTCAAGCGATGATCGAGCAGTTCGCTACCGATGCAGACGTAGACCGCGCTATGGCAGAACTTGCTTCCTATTGGGAGAACCTGCTGTCCAAATATCAAATCAACAGCGGCGACGACAAATTGAACCGGATGGTTAACATCTGGAATCCGTACCAATGTATGGTTACATTCAACATGTCCCGTTCCGCTTCCTATTTCGAGTCGGGCATCGGCCGCGGTATGGGCTTCCGCGACTCCAATCAGGATTTACTCGGTTTTGTGCATCAAATTCCGGAACGTGCCAAAGAACGGATTCTGGATATCGCGGCTACGCAATTTGAAGACGGTAGCGCATATCACCAATATCAACCACTGACCAAAAAAGGCAACAACGAAGTCGGCAGCGGGTTCAACGATGATCCGTTGTGGCTGATCCTCGGAACCGCCGCTTATATCAAAGAAACCGGCGATGTAAGCATTCTGGACGAACAAGTTCCGTTCGACAGCAATCCGGACAATACCGCTACCCTGTTTGAGCATTTGAAACGTTCCTACTATCATGTCATTCATAACCTCGGACCTCACGGTTTGCCGTTGATCGGCCGTGCGGACTGGAACGACTGCCTCAACCTGAACTGCTTCTCCAAGGAACCGGGCGAATCTTTCCAAACCACCGAGAATATTGCAGGCGGTACAGCGGAATCCGTCTTCATCGCAGGTCTGTTCGTCTACGTGAGCCCGGATTTTGCAGAAATCTGCCGGATGCGCGGTCTGGACGACGAAGCGGCAGAAGCCGTATCCCAAGCGGAGAAAATGAGCGCCATTACGCTCGAACACGGCTTCGACGGCGACTGGTTCCTGCGCGCTTATGACCACTACGGCGAGAAGATCGGCAGCAAAGAGAACGAAGAAGGCCAAATCTTCATCGAGCCGCAAGGCATGTGCGTTATGGCCGGTATCGGCGTCGAAGAAGGTCTTGCTGCTAAAGCGATGACTTCCGTTAAGGAAAAACTCGACACCAAATACGGTATCGTGCTGCAACAGCCTCCGTATTCCAAATATTATCTGAACCTGGGTGAAATTTCGACGTATCCGCCTGGATACAAAGAAAATGCGGGTATCTTCTGCCACAACAACCCATGGATTATGATCGGGGAAACCGTGCTTGGCCATGGCGACAGAGCGTTCGAAATCTATTCGAAGATTGCTCCGGCTTACCTGGAGGACATCAGTGAAGTTCACCGCATGGAGCCTTATGTTTACTCGCAAATGATCGCAGGTAAAGATGCGGTTCGTCACGGGGAAGCGAAGAACTCCTGGCTGACAGGTACGGCTGCCTGGAACTATGTAGCGATCACGCAAGCGATCCTCGGGATTCAAGCGGACTTTACCGGCCTGAAGGTTGAGCCTTGTATTCCTACAGCATGGGACGGCTTTGAAATCACTCGCGTATTCCGCGGCGATACTTACGTGATTCAAATCAACAACCCGGATCATGTATCCAAAGGCGTGAAGAGCATGACCGTTGACGGCCAAGCCGTTGAAGGCAACATCATTGCACCGTTCGGCGACGGCGGCGTCCATAAAGTTGTTGTAACGCTGGGCTAATTCACACAAATAAGATAAAAATACCAAAGGGACCGGGATTCGTTGGATTAATTCCAACGGATTCCGGTCTTTTCTTTTGGGCAGAGACTCTGATCTTGGCTATATTTTCATGAAGAAGGTTAGCGCTCCTCGCTTCAGTATATGTTAAGCCTTAGCCGGCTTCACTTCAACTTCATTGTCTTGTCCCTCCCGGTTGATCTTCACCTTCTTAATAAAAAATGACAGGACGAACGCAACTGCGGTAATGCCTGTAGCAATAACAAATGCATAATCGATGCCGTGAATCGTCGCTTCCTTCGTAATTTGACCCATCAGTTCCGCATTGGCGGGATCCTTTGGATTAATGCCTGCTGAAATGACCATTTCCGTGACTCGACTCTTGGTCTGGCTAGACATAACCGATACCAAAAGAGCGGTACCTACCGCACCGGCTATCGTTCGCAATGTATTGGACATGGCCTTCCCGTGAGCATTCAGTCGGGCAGGAAGCTGGTTGAGACCGGCGGTCTGGATCGGCATCATCAACATGGACATGCCAAACATTCGAGCCGTATACATTAGTATGAGATGGGTATATGTCGTGCTGTCCGTAAGCTGACTAAATTCCCAGGTGGTAACAATCGTGATGGCCAAACCGATGACTGCCAGCAGGCGTGCACCGATTCGATCGAAGATGATACCCGTAATCGGGGACATGATCCCCATCAAAATCGCCCCGGGCATCAACAGAAGCCCTGATTCAAGCGGTGAAAATCCACGAATCGTCTGCAGATAAATCGGAAGCAAAATCATGGCCGCATACATCGCCATCGTCACTACAACGTTAATAATTGTGGTCAATGAGAACATATTGTATTGAAACACCCGAAACTCCAACATCGGATGTCTGCTCGCCAACTGGCGCCAGAGGAACAGGGCCAGTGCGACTACGCCAACAACCAGGGTTACCACAACTTCCGCTGCACCCCAACCCTCGCTCCCTGCTTCACTAAAACCGTAAAGCACTCCGCCGAAGCCGAGCGTTGACAATACGATAGATAAAGAATCCAATTTAGGACGGGATACTTCCGTTACATTCTTCATAAAAATAAAACCCAAAATAATGGACAATATCGAGAATGGCAACACGATCCAAAACAACATATTCCAAGGGTGATGCTGGATGATCCAGCCGGACAAGGTAGGCCCTACCGCCGGTGCAAAGATCATGGCAATCCCCATTGTACCCATCGCTTGACCGCGTTTTTCGATCGGAAATATTGTTAAGAACACGACGGTCATAAGCGGCATGAGCACCCCTGCCCCGGCAGCCTGGATAACACGCCCTATTAATACACCGGCAAAGCTGGAGCCAATGCCGCAAACCAGCGTCCCTATCGCAAATAAGGTTGTGGCTGAGATAAACAGGCTCCTGGTTGTGAATCGATCCATTAAGTAAGCGCTGACCGGAATCAACACCCCGTTTACCAGCATGAATCCGGTGACGAGCCATTGAACGGTTGTCTCCGTTACTTGTAAATCACTCATCATGTGCGGTAATGCCACGTTCATCAGGGTCTGATTCAAAATGGATACAAACGCCCCAATGAGAAGTGCCATCACAATAGGCCATCTTTTGAAGGTGGCCGCTCCTGCATCTCCATTATTGTTCATTTGGGTTCCCTCTCTCACTTTCTTGAATCCCTGCCACGGCATAATATTTGGCGCATGAAGTATGAAACGCTTGTTTTATTAACTATGACCAGGTCGGGTTGTCAAGCAAAACAATGGGCTTATCAGTAGGTAATTTCACCAAATCTGAATCTGGATATTCATTTCTTAATATTTAGCAAAATTCAACATTTTTCGAGGTTGCTAATTTATTTTTTGTCTATCCCCTTTGACCTGTCGATGATATAATCATGGTAGATATATCCTAATTCACAAGGAGGTCATAATACCTATGTCATGGTTCAACAGACTGCCCCTTTCCAAAAAGATTTCTACTGCTTGCTATCTTGTTGCTGCGCTTTTTGCGGTTCCAGCACTAATCGTATTTGCAATTGTCGGTAAATTGCTTGTAGGGGTCGTCCTGATCGTTGTTCTGGGAGCGCTTACGTATCCGCTTACTCGGTACTTGCAGAATGCATTGACCGGCTCCTTCGACGACATCACCAACGCCTCAGCCAAAATTGCCAAAGGGGATTTCACCAGCCGAATCATGGAATCCGGGGGCATGGAAGACTTGAACCGCGCTTTCAATAGCATGGTAGACAAGCTTCGTAAAATTTTGCAGGAAACATCGGAAATTACACGCAAAGTTATGGATTCCAGTCGTAGCATTTCGGACCGAAATCAGGAGCTCATCAGCGTTATGACCCAGGTAGGACATTCCTCCAATGAGCTTGCGCTTGGTGCCAATGAAATTTCCGAAGACGTGAGCGGAATGAAAGATTCAATTGGTGAAATTGAACAAAAGGTGAGCAACTATACGGA
>DJTQ01000238.1 GCA_002439285.1 Paenibacillaceae bacterium UBA6304 | reverse complement strand
TCCTCCAGCAGTTCCAGCACTCTCTCCCAAGAAGCGGAAGCCTGAGTCAGGATCGTGGAAGAGTTGATGAGACGTTTCAAAGGAGCATACAAACGATCGAGGTAGCCAAAAAACGCAATGAACGTTCCGAGCGTTAAATGGTCTTGAATCACCAGATACCCCCCGTATCCAATAACGAGCAGCGGCGCAATATCCGTCAGTGTATTGATAATGGCAAACGTCCATGCGTTCCATCGGCTATGCGCCATCGCCCTGCTGAGATATTTACCGTTAATCCCCTCGAACTGCCGAGCGTCGTGGCGCTCCAAGGCAAAACTGCGGATTACCGAGATTCCTTGGATTCGTTCATGCAAATAAGCCTGGATCCCGGCGAGTGCGGCGGAGCGATCCTTGGTAAGCTTCTTCAGCCGCTTGTACAACACTTTGACCGCGATGGCATAAAGAGGAAAGATGGAAATCGCGACAAGGGTAAGGAACGGATCAAGGTATAACATGAATCCGAGCACAAACACCAAGGTAAACGAATCCAGCCAAACATTCATCATGCCGACTTCTACGATATTTTTCGTCTGCTCGGCGTCATTGATAAACCGCGAGATGACTTCACCCACTTTGGTATTCTGATAATATCGAAGCGACAACCGCTGCAAATGGGCATACAGTTTGTTGCGCAGGTCGAACAGAATTTTGGCTGTAATGAACTGGGCGAAATATTGCCTTGCATACTCAACCGGCCCGCGCACGATAACGAATAGGAAAAGGGTGCCGCCAAGCACGATCAGGAGCCGGTTTATTTTCTCACCGATATCGACGACCTGATTGAGCAAAATATCGTCCACCACATATTTCTGAACGAGCGGCAGGAGCGACGGAATACCGAATTTCAAAATCCCGATGATCAGGGTTAGAATAATCCACTTCGTATAAGGCCTAACAAATTTAAAATAAGCTTTCCATTGTTTCAACTCAGCTGCACTTCCCTCTGCATTTTTCTATATAGAATAAAGTATTAATATTGTGGATTTCGCCGCTCTTGTAGCGGCCTTGTGGGGGATGAACTCCAAATAAGCGAACATAGCGGACTTTTTGGGTCTTATTCCGCCTATGTCAGAATTTTTCTCGCTAATAAGACCCTTTTGGGCCTTATTTATCTTATTCTTGCTTGTAATTGGCTTTTTAGAGCCCGATCTGCTAAATAAGACCCTGAAAGTCCGCTATTTTTCCTTAACCGCTTATATTCACTCAAATAGCGCCCCAAAAGCCCCCTATTCCTCATTCCGGTCCGGTCAAGATGGTTCGGAAACAGGAATCTCCACAAACAATCATGTTTAATACCGATTCTTCCGTTTATTCATATAGTCTATTTTTGTTCTTATAATTTCTTAACCAGGCTCTCCGCATACTCATCCAGGCGCACTCCAAGCAATTCGTCAGTGAGTCCCTGAAAGCCAAGGTCTTCCCAACCTTTATATACCCCGGGAGGACCCGGCAGCACCTCAATCAAGGTTAGCATATCCCAATAAGGGTCCGCTGCCTCTATCACACTTCCCGGAGCAGCCAGATAAGATTCCATAAAAGCATCCGCCGTTTCCGTCCCGTATAGTTGAACCAGATTCAGTCGGCAATGGCCGGTATCGATTCCTGCGGGTCCTTGGCACGCATTTACCCAATCCACGACGCCGATCACGTGATCATCCAACCATAACACATTGGCAGGGTGATAATCCCGGTGGATAAGACGAGGCGTATAGCTGGGAACCGACCCTTGAACATGCGCAATCACCTTGGCCCAAGCGGTAGGATTCGAAGTCCATTCCGGTATCTGAAGGTCTTCGATTCGATTATAAGTAAAATAACGCCGATCGATCGGTTCACTTACGTACGAGGATTGATTATCATGCATTGTTGCGAGCGTTACAGCCAGGCCCCGGATCCAGTTCTGTGATGGGGTAGCCGGAAGAATTACCTTCCCGGGCAGGCAGCTCATCAGCACTGTAGGTAATCCGCAACACTCGCCGTGCAGATCAGCTGCGATCCACTCGGGGGACGGGATCCGGATTGGTTTCGCGGCCCGAAGAGCCGCCGTTTCATGTTCCGCCAGGTCCGGCTCTGCCTTTAACCAATCTTCATCTGTAAATTGCCGAAGGACACAGGGCAAGTGCTCTCCTGTATCTACGAGCAAAATATCCAATCCATACACCGCAGAGGAGATTCCTCCCTGCAATGGAGATACCCGCTTCACCCTGGTCTGTTGTCCACTCCTTTTAGCCGCTTGCTCCTCAACCCAGGCAAGCACCGGCTGCGGCAGTATTTTTATTTCCGGAATATCGTGGATTCCCATTCCTACAACTCCCCTTTATTGAACAACTGCGTATTTTTCCGGAATGCTGTATTTGTAAACACAATAATGATATACTCCATAATAACATGTCACTGCCTGAAAAGCGGAATGAGGCAAAGGACCGCAGCACCAAGCCCTTACGCCGTACCGCTTTGAGAACAGGCAGCGAAAGGCAGCAGCCGCATTAGGAGGATAACCATGTCACGACGATTTGTGATCGAGGCCGTGATGGTGGCGATTTACGGTGAATTGCTGGTGCCTTCAGCACCTGTCGAATATATTGTCCCTTACACCACCGTCATGGAGCTCTATGAATTTCAGAACAGTCCGGAGCCGCTCATGAATGATCCCTCGGACGACCTGCACGTCAAGAACAAGATCAACGAACTGATCTCTTATCTGGAAGAACCGCTCAACCGGAAGAAGCTGGAGCGGGCACTTACCATCCCTTGGTCCAAGAGCCCTGCCATCCTGTTTGACGACAATGTTTCCTGGACCGTCATTAATGCGGTCGATAATGAACTGTATGGCGAATTGCTGGATCCCATTGAAACCGAAATCGTTCTGGCCGCACAGAAGGAGAATGCTCCTATTTTAACCGACCAGCTCGAGTTGATCCGCCGCATCATCGAAGCCCAAGCCCCGGTTCAGGTCTTTGATATCGGAGATTTCGAGTTTGCAATGGAAGACGGCATTATCTTATAATTCAGTACCCAGGCAATAAATAAGCACAGGATGCAGATGAAATTCTGCAGCCTGTGCTTTTTGGGTTCCTTCTATTCTTTTTGCAACGTATACGTATTAAATTCTCCTTGAGGCGCGGAATTAAAATAATTCGTACCGTTCACGTCATATCGGATCGCGTAGGTGATTCCACCGCCTCCGTCTTTTATCCCCTTCACCTGTACCTCACCAATTGCGGGTACGTTTAATTCCCTCGGCTTATGCTTGATCATAAATGCGTCGCCGGCAGGTGTCCCATTGACGAGCACCTGCACATAATCGCCGTCTTCCGCAGCGTAATCCCATACCCAAATTTTCGTATCAGGAACTTGCGATTGATGCGTAATCGTGTAATCTTGCTGGCCGATGTTCTCGTCCTTCTGCAGCAGCACCGCACCCGCAAGCAGCGAGCTGGAAGTTCGATCGTTCAATGCTTTTACGGCAGCTTCGGACGTATCGACGGATTTACTCGGGAGCATAAACCACACCATCATAAAAATAATAAAAACAGCGATCGAGACCCCGCCAAACCGTTTAAAGGACGACCTGTCCTTGTTGTTGCAGTTTCCAACCTTAGGATCAGGTCGTTCCGATCCTGCATCCCGGGGTAATGACGGCATTCTCCAGGATTTCTCCCGGTTAGCTTCGACAACATTTGACGTTATTTCCCGATTCTGCTCGCGCCCACTAGCTTCGCCGTGTTCACGTTCTTGCCGAAAACGGTCGCTCATTGGTCATCCCTCCCGATACAGCGGTTTTTTTCCTCTTATGAAAATAGAGGCTCATTAAGATTCGACAGATAATAAGCTGGGCTACCATCAAAAGGGTCCAGACCAGATGTCTTCTGTCGTTCTGCACCTCATATCCGAAATTCAGCAACAACAAAGCAACAGTTATGATAATCGTGTTGATGAACATGATTTTTACGTACGGAAACATCCATGGCAACTTGTAATACATCTTCCGAAATGCCGGGACCACCAGAGAGAGGCCGATGAACAATCCAAACACCGCAATAAAATAAATGCCCGTGTTCGGGATCGAAAATCCGGATTCCATTACGGTTCCCATGTCCGAGAGGGTCATAAGCGGAATAAAGATCAGCATGGGCAGCATCCAGGTCATGACCGCCAAAAAATACGCCCATGCCGCGATGGTTCCCAGTACGGATTTCCAATTGCGCATAATTAACTACACCTCCTCAATATCGTCAGCATCGATGACTATCAGCTCTTCCTTCAAAATAACACTTTTGGCGGTCAACCGGAGCGCCTGGCGATTGACCGAGCGTTCGGCCACATTTCGGACATATCGTCCATTGCCGAAGGATTCTTGATTTACGGCACGTTCAAAAACGCGGTATAGTTTCTCTCTTGCTTCGCTGCTTAGAACAAAGCTGCCTGAGGAATAAAACCTCTCCGCGATGACCATAAGCTCTTCGGGCGTGTAGTCCGGGAACTCGATAATGTTCGGAAAGCGCGATTTCAAGCCCGGATTGGTTGACAAGAACTCTATCATCTGTTCCCCGTAACCAGCTAAGATCACGACAAGCCGGTCTCTGTGATCGTCCATCAGTTTCACCAGCGTATCGATCGCTTCCCGACCGTAGTCCTGTTCATTGCCCTTCGCAAGCGCATAAGCCTCGTCAATGAACAATACACCGTCCAGAGCCTCGTTTACGACGTGTGTGGTTTTTAATGCCGTATGTCCCACATAGCCCGCGACCAGGCCGGAGCGGTCGGTCTCGACCAGCTTGCCTGTTTTAACGATCCCCATGTTATAGAGCACATGCGCAATCGTACGTGCCATCATCGTTTTGCCGGTTCCCGGATTCCCCATAAAAATCATATGGAAGGTTTGCGGCTGTTCTTTGCCAAGCCCCAGCTTTTTGCGTTCATTCTCCATCTTCAGCCTGGCGTGCAGACTGCGCACATAGTCCTTGACCTCCTCCAGCCCGACGATCCGGGAGAGGGATTGTTCAAGGTCAAAACCGGCGTCATTCACCTTTTCCGGCTCTACGTCTCTATCGATAATTTCCGTCAATCCATGTACGGTGACGTCGTCCTGATCAGCGACCCGTGCCGATTGGTTGCGCATGATATTCTCAATCCGGTTGCGGACCATTCTGGCATTCCCCGTATGTGCAGAGGCTGCTTTCCTGGCAGACGCTAACTGGTCATTCAGCATGGTTTTTGCTGATTCGGTCAAAGTGAAACCTTTCTCTGCGATCATTTTCAATGCGATCCGGTAGAGTTCATCCGCGCTGTAATCAGGGAACTCGATGGTTAATGGGAACCGCGATGCCAGCCCGGAATTGGAATTCATAAAATCCGCCATTTCTTTGCTGTAACCGGCAAGAATAACGACGATTTCACCCCGGTAATCCTCAATCAGCTTCACCAGCGTATCGATCGCCTCTTTCCCATAGCCGCTTCCGTTATCCTTCAGCGTATACGCTTCATCGATAAACAACACGCCGCCCAAGGCACTGCGAAAGACCTCTTCGGTCTTCTTAGGTGTATGCCCGGCATATTCCGCGACAAGTCCACTACGGTCACTCTCCACAAGATGACCCCGTTTCAGCAGTCCCATCTCCCTGACCATGTTCGCGACCACTCGCGCCATTGTCGTTTTGCCGGTTCCCGGATTACCGGTGAATACCATATTCAGAGATTGGGAGGAATCCACCGTGATACCTGCCTGCTTCCGTTTGGCATTGGCCAGCAGAAGCTTGTATTGGATGCGGAGAAAATCCTTAACTTCATCGAGTCCGATAATCTCAGCCAACGACTGTTCCAGATTAAACGACGTTTTATCCGTAAACCGGAAATCTTCCGGACAAAGGAGATCCATTTCCGGGGTTACATCTTGCGCGATCCGCTTGCCCTGTTCAAGGATCGCTCCCTCAATTACATTGCGGACCAAGCGGCCGTTACCGCTGTCATTTCTTCCCTTGATCTGGCTCTTCTCAAATAGTTCAAGCAGCGGAGCTTGACATGACTCGCTAATGCGGTATCCCTTGGAAGCCGCCGTCATCTCCGCGATCGCGGTCATTTCCTCGGCCGTATAATCCTCGAACTCGATCTGAACCGGAAATCTCGACTTCAAACCGCTGTTTGTCTTGAGAAAGCGCTCCATTTCGTCCTGGTATCCGGCCATAATGACAACAAGATCATCCCTGTAATCTTCCATCGCCTTAACCAGCGTATCCACGGCTTCCTGCCCGTATGTATCATGTTTATCCCTGCACAGCGCATAGGCTTCATCAATAAACAGGACGCCTCCCAGCGCGGCTTGAATCACGTCATTCGTCTGTTTCGCCGTTTGCCCGGTGTATTGCCCGACCAGGTCCGCTCTGCTGACTTCCCGCAGTTGGCCTGTTGACAACACCCCGATCGCCTTGAGATATTTTGCGACGATTCTGGCAATCGTCGTCTTGCCCGTGCCCGGATTCCCCGTAAATATCATATGTCTCGTAAGTGAAGACGATAGAAATCCGGCCTCTTCCCGCATATGTTGAACTTTACCGTGGTTTTCCAGGCTATACACATATTCCTTGACCTTAGCCAGTCCGACCACCGCGTTTAATTCCCTGCGCACCTCATCCACTTGGCTGTTCGTTTTGTCCGGAAACCATTCGGATTCCGATAAATCCACGATTGTAATCGCATCAGGCCCCGTTTTGAAAGAAACCAGCGGCCGGCCCGAGACATAATCAAGTATTGCCTCCGTCATCGGAGGCAGCGGATTTCTTAATTTATAGTCGGATAAAGCTTTGTATATAAAATTGAATATGTACTCCTCGATCATCCGGATTCCTGTCGTCTTTTTATAGCGGGATGTACAGCAACTGAAGATCGGAA
>DJTQ01000367.1 GCA_002439285.1 Paenibacillaceae bacterium UBA6304 | reverse complement strand
TTTCGGCAGCTTTGTGCCGACGGTCAAAGTGGCTACGAACAACGAATTGTACAACAATAAAAAGCACTGGATGGATTTCAACGCGGGGCCATTGCTGGAAACCCCGATGGACGAGGTGCTAGAGCAGTTTATCGATTACATCGTCGCCGTCGCCAGCGGACAAAAGACGCGAAACGAACAAAACGAAGTGCGCGAACTGGCGATCTTCAAAACCGGCGTGACTTTGTGATACAGGCCCGGGTCTCAGCCAGGCTCTCGCCTTGGCCTCGCTCATGGTAGTAAAACAAATTAACTGGAAAATATGGTGCTACTATCGGGATATTCTCTATTTTCTCAACTATAGATGGGGAACCTGATGTTAATTCGGCCGCACATCCCTTTTTACATGCATATGTAGTAAATTACCTGTATGTTTTCCAGCTATTCAACCATCCGTATCGATAAGAGTTAATTTACCTGCATGTTTTCCATCTAAAGCTCGTCATCACTTTATTAATCATAAAAGGAGCCTGACCCATGTTTCTAAACGATGACTTTTTGCTCTCTACGGAGACCGCCCGTGCTCTGTTTCATAACCATGCGAGCCACATGCCGATCATCGACTATCACTGCCATCTCGATCCCAAGGAAATTTACGAAAACCGGTCCTTCAAAAACATCACCGAAGCCTGGCTATACGGAGATCACTATAAATGGCGTCTGATGCGCGCTAACGGTGTGCCGGAGTCCCATATTACCGGGGATGCTTCGGATTACGATAAGTTTCTTGCCTGGGCAAGGACGGTTCCGAAGACGGTTGGAAATCCGCTATTTAGCTGGACACATCTGGAGCTTCGTCGCTTCTTCGGCGTGGAGGAACTGCTTGATGAACAATCAGCCCCCCGAATTTGGGAGGCGGTGAACGAGAAGCTGGCGGGCGAGCCGTTCAAGCGACGCAACATCATCAAAAACGCAAATGTAAAGCTAGTCTGCACGACGGACGATCCCGCAGATTCCCTGGAATATCACCGGTTGCTGAGGGAAGAAGAACAAGATTTTACCGTGTTGCCGACCTTCCGTCCGGACAAGGCGCTGAACATCGATGCGCCGAGCTTTCAGGATTGGTTGAAGCGCTTGGAGACAGTCTCCGGTCGGACGATAACTTCGTATAACGATCTGGTGGCGGCACTACGGACAAGAGTCGATTATTTTCATGAGCACGGATGCCGACTGTCCGACCATGCGCTCGATGTGCTACGTTACAAGGCCGGCGAGACTTCGGAGCTGGAGAGTATTTTCCGGAAAAGACTGGCTGGAGAAGTGCTTGCGCAAGAGGAAATCAACGTTTATCGTACCGAGCTTCTGACCGCCCTGATCGGAATGTACCGCGAGAAGAATTGGACCATGCAGTTGCATCTTCATGCCTACCGGAACAACAATACCCCGATGTTCAATAAGCTGGGACCGGATACCGGGTATGATGCCCTGAACGACCTGCCAATTACGGCACCGCTATCGCAGCTGCTGGACCGGGCCGAGTGCGGATCGGGCCTGCCGAAGACGATTCTGTACTCCTTGAATCCCAAGGATTACCCTGCCCTGCTGACGCTGATGGGTTGTTACCAGAAGGAGACTCCCGGCAAAATGCAGCTCGGCTCGGGCTGGTGGTATAACGATACCCGTAGCGGCATGCGCCAGCAATTGACCCTGTTTGCCGAGCATAGTCTGCTCGCGGGCTTTGTGGGCATGCTCACCGATTCGCGCAGCTTTCTCTCCTATACACGCCACGAATATTTCCGCCGAGTCTTGTGCGAGTTGATCGGAGAATGGGTGCAGCGCGGAGAAGCGCCTGACGACGAGAACCTGCTTGGCAGTATGGTGGAGGACATCGCATACAACAATGCCGCAGGCTACTTCGGGTTCGATATTAGGTGAATGATTCCCCATTTCAATTGTTCATCTTATATGGGAGGAATTACGATGTCTTGTACTTTGTTTATAGCGGGAGACTCCACGGCAGCGATTAAAGGGGCCGCTGAGAAACCGATGACGGGCTGGGGCGAACATCTTCAGCCGTATTTCAGCCCTTCTCTCCGCGTCGACAATAGAGCCGTGAACGGACGGAGCACCAAGTCTTTTCTGGCCGAGCGCAGGCTTGAAGCGATCGAAAGTGATTTTCAGGCAGGAGATTACCTCTTCATCCAATTCGGCCATAACGACGGCAAAGGGAATGATCCTCTAAGGTATGCCGACCCGGACGTGGAATACCGCGCCAATCTGGAGCGGTTTATCGACTCCGCCCGCCGGCGCGGCGGGACGCCAGTCCTGCTGACCCCGGTCAGCAGGCGGCGCTTTCTGACGAATGGAATCCCCGATCCCCATGCCGTCGGGGCTTATCCCGAGGTTATGCGTGAGGTTGCGGCAGTCACAGGGACACCGCTGCTGAATATTTTCGCGGCATCACAGCAGCTATACCGGGCACTCGGCGTGGAGGGAACTCGCCACCTGTTCATGCATTTACCGGAGCAGGCACATCCGAATTATCCGGACGGAATTAGCGATGACACCCATTTCTCGGATGTCGGCGCCCGGTACATCGCCAGGCTGGTAGCCCAAGCCATCCACCAATGTGATGCCCTTCCGGAATTAAGACGCCATTTGACCGGAACGACGGAGTACTATTTCCCGGGAAAGGAGACGTTGTTGCAATGAATCCGACCGTGGACCCGGCATTTGATACTGCAACAAACACGGTAGCTCCTCTAAATCTGGGGGTTCGTGCTCATGATTTCGCGCGGGTTCCCTTAGACCTGCTTATCGAGAAAATACAGCAGCACTCTTTTTCAAATATCCAGTTCGCCGTCAAAAAGTCATTTCCCGAAAGCGTGACCCGCCTGTCGGATTTAAGTCCCGGAGTCGCCTCCTACTATGGAGGAGCATTCCGTCGGGCGGACATCCACCTGGCCGTGCTCGGGTGCTATGTCAATATCGTCGCTTCCGATCCCGCAGAACGGGCGGAGGCACTGAACGGCTTCGCGACTCATCTGCGTCTGGCCAGAGATTTTGGCGCCAGTCTGGTCGGTACGGAAACCGGCAGTGTCGGGGAAGGCCACACGACCGATAATTTTACCGAAGAGGCGTTTCAGCAGGTTGTAGCCTCCGTCAGAATTATGGTTGCCGAAGCCGAGCGTTTCGGCGTCACCATC
>DJTQ01000083.1 GCA_002439285.1 Paenibacillaceae bacterium UBA6304 | reverse complement strand
AGCATCTCATGTGTTTCTGAATTTTCAACAGATTCCCGAGCCGGAAAGAAACCTAATCTCCCTGGTGTTCAGCAAAAAAGAGCTGCGCAGTCTTGCCGTCAACTGGGCCCACTTCGCCAAAGGATTTCTGTCGATCTTCCGGGCGTATTACGGCCAGTATGTCGCCGATCCGTGGTACTCCAATTTTATTGAGCATATGACAGCCACCTTTCCCGACTTTCAGGAGCTCTGGAACCAAAGCGAGGTCAGTGCCGCTCCCGAGGTCATGATAGAGTTCCGCCATGCCAAGGCCGGCAAAATGTTGTTCAATCTGTCCTCGCTTCAGGTCCAAGGTGAAGCGGATTTGCGCCTGAGCATCTACACGCCTGCACCGCAAACGGCAACGGAAATGAAATTGAAGAAATTGATCGAGGGATAAATGTAAAGGCGGCACCCTTAATAAGGTGCCGCCTTTATAGCTCAAATCGTGTTTTATTCTTCCGGGAATAAAGCCGTAGACAAATAGCGTTCACCCGTATCCGGCAGCAGCACGACAATGTTTTTGCCCGCATTCTCAGGCCGTTTGGCTAGCTGAAGCGCCGCGAAGGCAGCCGCGCCGGAAGAAATCCCGACTAACAATCCTTCAGTTCTAGCCAGCAGACGCGACGTACTAAACGCGTCTTCATCTTTTACCAGCAATATTTCATCCACCAGATCAGCATCAAAGTTTAGCGGGACAAAGCCTGCACCGATGCCTTGGATTTTGTGGACACCGCGTTTTCCTCCCGACAGAACAGGCGATTCATGCGGCTCCACGGCTACGACTTGTGTTAATGGGTTACGCTCCTTCAAAACTGCGCCGACTCCGGAGATGGTACCGCCGGTCCCGACACCGGCCACAAAGATGTCGATCTTCCCGTCCATGTCTCTCCAAATTTCTTCCGCGGTCGTCTCTTTATGTACAGCCGGATTGGCCGGATTCTCAAATTGTTGGGGAATGAACGAATTTGGCGTCTCTGCCGCCAATTCTTCAGCCTTGCGGATAGCACCGCCCATTCCTTCCGCTGCCGGGGTCAGCACCAGTTCGGCGCCCAAGGCCAGGAGGAGCTTTCTCCGTTCAATGGTGAAGCTTTCCGGTAGAGTAATCACCAAACGATATCCCAGAGCTGCTGCCGCAAAAGCAAGACCCACTCCGGTATTGCCGCTAGTCGGTTCAATAATGACCGAATCGGGATGAAGCAAGCCCTTGGCCTCGGCATCTTTGATCATCGCAAAACCGATCCGATCCTTGACGCTACCCGCAGGATTGAAATATTCCAGCTTGGCCACCANNTTTTCACCAGAATTGTTAAGTTCCAGGATCGGAGTATTTCCGATCAACTCCGTTAAATTCTTTGCAATAATACCCAAGCCAAATCCCTCACTTTACAAATTTCCGGCGTGTTTTAGCCGGCCATCTTTCACTGTATCACCGTCGGGAGCGGAAGTAAATGAACCTTCATTCCATATTCCATGCTGTTTGATTCAATCTTTGCCCTCCTTCAGCAAGCCCAGCAACGCTCCGTCGGTCCAGCTTTCCAAAGCAAGTAACTCCACGTACGGGTCACCTTCCAGATGAAGCAAGCGGGCAAAAGCCGGCTCCGTTTTGATCCCGTCCCGCTTAAGGTCTATGATTCTGCGTTTAAACAGTTCTCCGAACAGATTCAGTAATCGGGATTCCACCATCATATGCCGGAATCCGTTTTGCAGCCGGGTGGGTACAGGTTGGCCAAACAATTCAACCGGCCATCCCTCGCATTGGAAATTCACCTTACATCTTTCGATCCCGCCCACCTTGCGCCTAAGCATGGAAAAACTGCTGAAATGACCAAAGCTTTGCTGAACAAGGTCCTCAAAGATTGAAAATTCATGGACCTCGCAAATGATATCCAAATCGCTTCCCTCCACTTGAATATCCAGTGGGAACGTTCCGGCCAGAATCGGATCGAATGGCTGCAAAATATCAAAAAATGAATACCGCTTCAACAGCGCATAAATTTCTCTCTGCTGCGATGTTCCTTGATCCAAATACTCCAGTCCGTGGCTCTGTGACATAATAATCATTCACAATCCTCTCAATAACCGGGGGAAGGGTGCGTTACAACAAGACATTCCAGAGCTTTTCCTAACTCCCGCTTTCCACTGACCGGATCGTATGCTGTGTTGTTCAAAATCAATTTCGAGCTCTGCAATGCATCGACGATCTCGAGTGCCAGCTCTCTTTTATGACGGAGCACTTCGACGGTTCCCTCCACGCCGGTCAAACCGCGGCTTCTGCCATAGCCTTGCCCGGTATAATATCCGATAAACCCCTCTGACCACGAATCAGGTCTCTCCTTGACCGCCTTACGAAACGTCCGATCCACATTCTCCTGATCGATGTAAATAATTACGGGATCCAGTCTCCGAACGGCTTGTTCCAGCCGTCTGACATATCGGAGAATCGCCTCTTTCGGAACATTGTGCTTAACCAGGCCTACTGTAAGGGGATTTTGGATAAAACAGCACTCGAAAATATAGATGGCTTGCTGCCGTGCGGCCTCCTCCGCAAACTGAGACCATCTCTGCACGATTAGTTCGGCATTTTGTTCAAACGATAGTTCGTACACATCATTCTGAAACAACCTATGGGCCAGTTCATCAGGAAAATAGATTCCTTCAACTTCTCTCAACCTGCGGTACGGTATGAAATATTGATCGCCTCTGCAGATCGAATTTTGTTCCAACAAAGATGCATATGTACTGTTTTCCGAGAGCAGCCGACGGTACTCCTGATCCGAAAAGCAGGACACGCCGTCATAGTCCGCCGGATGCTCCAAGTTTCCTTCCAGAAACAACTTCGGCTCAAGCCCGGATTCAGCAAGAATCTCATGGGCCCAGCCCGCATAAGTCGACTTGCCTGCCCCTGGGAGTCCTTCGATCAATACTAATTTACAACTCATGATATTAGATACCTTCCTCTAAACTTCGCGCATAAATGAGATAATCCGTCATTGGCAGCGTCAGATTCTCCATCCGCAAATGGGTTGCAATTTGTCCCCGATGATAACTTCCATGGAAAGAGACATGTGTTAAAATGTCCAGGATTGCGCTCGTAAAGAATTCTCCTTTCAGGTTACGATAGGACACCTTGCCTTTTATTCGCCCCGCCTCCAGGTTCGCCAGATACTGCCGATAATTCTCCGCGTTCGTTGCGGCCAAATCGGTGCAATATTGCAGATTCACACCATCAGAGGGCCAAACCGTCGATGGCCCATCCCCGGATTCATTCAGCCGGGAGAGCCAAGTCGCTTCCGCCGACAAAATATGAGCAAACAGCGCGAGCGGACGTTCCGGTACATTGGGCCCTGCTTGCTGCAGACAGTGGATAATTTCTTGGTTAGACCACGCCATATAATCAAACAAGGTCATTAAATGCTGTTTCACGGGGTCGGCTTCGTTTGCCGTCAATTCAAGCATCTCTTCCCTGGCCCGAATTAACCAAGAATGGACGAGCTTCATCTGATCCCGCTGACTCCAAACGTGATCCAAATAAGTAAATACCGCCTGATCAAGCTGTCGTCTGTCAACCAGGCTCCGAATCTCGCTCAGATAGGAGTGTTCACCGGGCAAATCCCAGGACACTTTATCGGCGATAAAAACCACTTTGTCAAACAAGGTGGCTTGTGGTTTTAACGTTGTATGGCATTCGATGGCCTGCAAAATCTCTTCATCAGCTATATGAAATAGTTGCTCCGCCATCGCCCGTGACAATTTCTGATGCAGAATCCGGGGATACGTCTCTTCCTCGTCCAGAACTTCAATGCCGATCTCCTTGGCCGTTTCAAGCATTTGGCGCACAGGAATGACGTTGCTGATA
>DJTQ01000024.1:1396-4584 GCA_002439285.1 Paenibacillaceae bacterium UBA6304 | reverse complement strand
TGATATTTGAGGGAAGAGCTTCCCGCGTTAATTACTAAAATTTTCATAGCCGGTCACCATCCATGTCGTATTTGAAAAACCCTTCGCCCGTCTTCACTCCAAGGGAGCCCGCGCGAACCATTTTCTTCAACACATAGGAAGGACGGTATTTCAGTTCTCCGAATTCGCGGAACATCCGTTCCAGAGCTGCCAGGACGGAGTCCAGGCCGAAACGGTCGGCCATCTCCAACGGTCCGTATTGGAACTGATATCCGATCCGCATTGCATCGTCGATATCCTCGGCGGTCGCAACGCCCTCACCCAGAACATGCAACGCTTCGTTGATCATGAGACAAATAATCCGGGAAGTTACGAAGCCCGGCGATTCATATACCATGATTCCATGTTTGTCGACAACTTCTTCCACGAACCGTTTGGTTTCTTCGAATGTGGATTCCGATGTTTTCAGCCCGCGGATAATTTCAACCAGATTAATTTTAGCAACGGGATAAATAAAGTGCATGCCGATCACGCGCTCCGGATACATCGTCGAACCGGCGATTTCCGTCAGACTGAGCGTCGACGTGTTGCTCGCAAGAATAATGTTGCTCGGGCAAACTTGATCGAGCTGTTTGAACACCTCTTTCTTGGCATCCAAATCTTCCGAAACGGTCTCGATCACCATATCGCAGGTACCGAGTTCGGCAAAATGAGTAACTTTATGAATTTTGTTCAAGATTAGCTTTTTCTCGGCCTTGGTAATCGCCCATTTCTCAAGCTGCTTGTCCAAGCTCATTTCTATCATGCTATACGCATGGTTTAATTTTTCGGTAGTTTCCTCCACGAGTAGCACATCG
Organism: Paenibacillaceae bacterium UBA6304; assembly: GCA_002439285.1. Lineage (GTDB taxonomy): Bacteria > Bacillota > Bacilli > Paenibacillales > Paenibacillaceae > Fontibacillus. Next base: position 3,748 of record DJTQ01000024.1, on the reverse strand, counting down.
AGTCCTTTGGCAGCCAGCATCTCGCTGATGCCCTGGCCCATCGTGCCGCCACCAATGACACCTATTTTTTTGAAGTTCATGGTTCTCTCGCTCCATCCTTTCATGGTCTCTCCATAATATTGTACCCCTGATGTCGAATAATACATCATTTATACCCAACATATAATAATATCTTAGCACGGCCGAAAAGTAAAAAAAAATAACCGGCATAAAGAATTATGCCGGTAAATTGAAGCTGTCACGAAATTGACAACGGAATTGGTCTCCGGAGAGACGTTCTTCTCTGAGCAGAATCTCCAACGACTGATCGAACACTACCGCATTGTCGACCAAAAGCTGTTTCGTGCGCGCCGCGAGGTCGTCCAAAATGTTAGAGTTCTCGTTCATCAGCACTTCCTTGGTGACCATGTCCATATGAATAATCCCCAGCGAGGTAAGGCCCGACGTCATCATCGTCTGCACCAGGTTTAGCGCCTGCTCGAAGTCATTGCTCGAGCCGGTGCTGCGCCCGCCGTAATAGATTTCTTCTGCAGCCGCTCCCGCCAAAGCAATCATGATTTGTCCTTCAAGGTACTGCTTCGTATACAGGTACTTCTCTTCCTGCGGATTATGGCGCACATACCCGAGTGCTCGGCCGCGTGGGCTAAGCGCCACTTGGTTTACGCTGCCCGGAGCCACAACTTCCGCCGCTACGGCATGTCCCAGTTCGTGGACGGCTACCCGGCGCTTCTCTTCTTCCGTCGATTGCCGGTCCGTCTTCTCGCCCATCATAACCTTATCGATAGCCATCGATAAGTGACGCTGGTCAATCTCGCTAAGCTCGTCGCGCATGGCGTAAATCGCCGCTTCATTCATCACACTTTCGAGTTGGGCACCGGAGAATCCATACGATTCCTCGGCAACCTTCTCCAAATTGACTTCCGGCGCAAGCGGCTTGTTCTTCGCATGTAGGTCGAGGATGTGGCGACGCCCCTTCTTGTCGGGAAGATCAACCTGAATATGACGGTCGAACCGGCCCGGACGGAGCAGCGCGCTGTCCAACATCTCCTTGCGGTTAGTTGCCGCAATCAGCAAGATTCGCGGAGTTTCGGACGTATAAATTCCGTCCATCTCGGTCAAGAGCTGGTTCAGCGTCTGATCGTACTCGCGTTGCTGACCGCCTTCCCGTTTACCACCAATGACATCAATCTCATCGATAAAAATGACTGCATTTTCTTTGTTTTCCTTGGCTGCGCGGGTGCGCGCATCTTTGAACAGGTCACGGATCCGGCTCGCACCGACCCCGACGTACATCTCTACAAACTCACTGCCTGATGCCGCGACGAATACAGCATTGGTATATTGGGCTGCCGCCTTCGCCATCAGCGTTTTCCCGGTTCCCGGAGGCCCCGTCAACAGAATCCCTTTAATCGGCCGGATACCGAACTTCTTGATCTCTTCATGGCGAACCATAAAGTCGAGCGCTTCGCGCAATTCCTGCTTGGCGCTGTCCTGACCGCCGATTTCGTCGAACGTCAAATTGGACGAGCCGATCTTTTTGCGTTTTCGCTCTTGAGAAGCTGTGGCGACGATGCCGCCGCGCATCTTGACCGCCGCGAACAAAGCTCCCATCATAACCACGCCGACAAGCAGCGGAATGACATTATATCCGATAAACGCCAGGAAAATAAACAGAACAGGCACAACTCCAACCGCTATTTCGAGCATCCATTTACGCATTCGGCCACACCCCCATATTTTGCGGTGTACGAGGCAAAATTATAAATTTGCTAGCTTGCCCATCACTCAACGTAATATATACATTCTTATCGTCCATTTCAGCCTTGGCCGACAACCCGCTTTCTTTTTGCTGCAATTTCTCTAATGCTGCAGTGATACTAGTATATTCTTTGTTTTCCATAGCCTGTGCGACCGGGAACAACGCTTCTTCCCATAGCTCGTTAAGCTCCTGGGATGCATTGTCCTCCACTTCCAGTTTCAGCTCCCGGCTGCCGATCCACTTCCGGCCGTCATTCTCGATTTGCCGCACCAGACCACCAAAATCCGTCCCCGGCTCCAAGTTAAGTTTCACTAGGGCTTGTTTCTGGGTAATATCTGTTTGAACGCTTTTCACACCTTCGTATTGATTTAATTTATTTTCGAACGGGCTCTCGACAGCCCACTGTTTATAGGCAAACCATCCTCCGAATAATAGCGTCGCTGAAACAGCCACGCTTGCAATAATCGGTCCCACGCGCAATTTCACGTCACAGTCCCCCTTGATGTAGTTTAATATTAAATTCATATATCAAAATAATTAATAACCTCTACATAATACATATAAGACGATGTAGGGCAAGTACGTAAAATGTT
>DJTQ01000024.1:0-1153 GCA_002439285.1 Paenibacillaceae bacterium UBA6304 | reverse complement strand
TACTCCCTTGCCTGCATCTTATATACTCAAATCACCTTTTATATCAATTTCATGTATATCAAACTTACAAATATGAGTATATCACATCGTATATCTATTTTCGAATAAAGTTGTGAATAATATTTTAAATTTTATACAAAGAAAACAGCCTTGCCCTGAAGCATGGTCCCTATGAGGATCCACGAATTCAGCGCAAGGCTGTTCTTTTTGTCGATGTAACAATTACCGGTTCGGCAATGTAAATACCTCTTCCAACGAAGTTCCATCGCTAAACCGGAAGAAACGATAATAATGATGCGCCTTTTCCTTATAAAAAAGCTGCCACACCAACTCATTATTATAAATCCCCGGTAAAAGTCTGACGACGGTTATGCCGGGATACTGATCCTGTATGATTTTACGGACCTGACTCTCCGAGACGCCCTCGGACAACGGCTTTACTTCCGCTTGCCCGCCTTCGGGCAGCCAGACCATGATTTTTTGTCCGTCTTCACCCTTGCCTTCCACGACCCAGCAAACATTATCCCAAACTGATTTCCACACTTTTCCGGCTTCCGTCAGCCCGGCTTCTTGTCTGGCCCGTTGGACGGCTTCTTTCTCTCCTTGCCATATATCCTCATGGACATACAGATAAAAGCGGTGAAGGCCAAAGAGCACGAGCACCAAAATTACAATGGAGAGCAGAATCCACTTGGTTCTGTTCTTCAACCTTCTCTTCCTTTCCCCGATGTCGGCTTAATCCGGTTTCTCTTCCGTATCAACAGCCATTTACCGGCCCAGCAAGCCCTCAAATGCAGCCTGGGCTTCAAACCGGATTTTCTCCTCGTCAAGCGTCAGACAAGCCCCGTGCTTGACCACCTGCTTGCCGTTTACCCATACATGCTCAACGTCCTTCGGACCCGCGGAGTACACGGCATGCGATATGTAGTCGGTTCGCGGCAGGAAATGAGACTGTTCGGTATTAAGGGCGATGAAATCCGCCTTCATGCCGGCTGCTAACTTGCCCGTATCCTGCAAAAAGAGCGATTGCGCCCCATATTCCGTCCCCATTCTGAGCGCTTCGGCTGCAGGAACGGCGGTCGGATCGCCCGACACCCCTTTATGAATCAGAGCGGCCAAGCGGATTTCCTCGAACATATCAAGATTATTATTG
>DJTQ01000025.1 GCA_002439285.1 Paenibacillaceae bacterium UBA6304 | reverse complement strand
CGATGCCGTCCGCGTCTGGGCCCTCGCCGCAGACTCGCCTTCCGTCGCCGCCTATCTCCACGGGGAGACGCTCCCCGTGCCTGAAGATATACGCGGCTGGTGCCTGGTCGCCATCGCCTGCGGCGGGGAGAGCTTCCCGGTCGGCTGGGGCAAGGCCAGCGGCGGCCAGCTCAAAAACCACCTGCCCAAAGGTCTGCGCTGGCCCGGTTAAATCGGCTTTGCGCGCTTGCTCAACAACAAAAAATGACGGTGCTAAGAATGATCTGATCATCTCAGCACCGTCATTTTGGGCTTGGGTTAAATTACCGGTTTATACGTATCATTCGGACCGGACACCCGTTTCCCCGGTGTTCCGGTTATAGGTAAACACTTTAACGGGCTTACTGTCGAATGGACTGTCGTAACCGAAAAGAAGAATTCCCGCCGACGTATCTTCGCCAAGGTATTCCAGGACATCCCCATGGTAAGGAACGTCATTGTTTCGGGCATAGTCCAGGTCATCGCCGGTCAACAGCTTCTCGTACACTTCCACCTTGGAGTTGTTCTTCAGATTAATGACCGTTAAGAATCCCGTCGTGTTCGGCCGGACAACCAGATAATCCTCGTTCGCTCCCAGAACCGCATAGGTCTCGTCTTTGCCTGCCAAAGAGGGCAGATCGTAGTTCTGAATCTCTTTGCCTTCGGAATCGAATACGGTCAGCGTCTTGCCGTCCGTCAGCAAAGTCCGCTCGACCCACGCATTTTTAGCCTTGTCCAAGTATTGATAATATATCGCATTTTCTTCATATCGCTGGAAATATCCCGCCTTTTTCTGGCTCACGATAGCGTTGTCTCGCACAAGGACACCATAAGCGTCGTAATGGATATGAGGCTCCCCATAATTGTCCATAATTGTCACCAGCATATTGCCGTTGCTTGTTGAGAACACATTAAACGATAAAAACTCCTTAAAGTCGGCCTCTACCTTTCCAACCCGAACTGGTGCCTGCTCGTACGGATGGGCGATATAAAGATCACCGGTTCCTCGCTTCAACCAAATCGTGCTGTTGACTCCGATTCCCTTCACGATATCATTCGATTGGGAAATGCTTACCGTTTGCGTCTTGGCGTTCCATTTCACATCGGCCCCGGTCGCTTCGGATAGAAAACGCAGCGGGACATAGATACTCCCGTTGACCATACCGAGCGGCGCGGTTAGTGTTTTTGCTATTCCGTTTACGGTGGCTTTCTCCGAGCCGTAATTCAGCTTGACTGTCAAATCGGGATAAGTCATCGTTACCGTTTTAGATGAGGAGCTCCAAAATACGACGGTCCCGAGCAACTCCCCCATATCCCTTAAGGGCAAATAGACCGTCCCGTTTTTTACGTAAGGAGCGGACTCCGACTGAAATTCTCCTCCGTTCATGGTGACCTTAATTCCGCTTGCAGCTTTGGCCGATGAAGCACTCTTTGCCTCCACTGATGATGAGAACGGCATCGATCCGACGAGCGTCGCAGACAAAGCCACAACAGATACAAATAGATGAACCCTTGATTTGAATAGCATTTGCAAAGCACCTCCATTATGAAAATAAACATGTTAGCCCTGAACCACTTAAATAATGACGTTCCAGCCATGCAAGATGTTCCATGCTCCCCGAACTTTCTTGAAATAGCTTCACTAGCTGCTGCGGGATTTTGCCGTTTTGCCCTAAATCCGTAAAAAAGAATCAGTGTCCATACCTTTCGCCACCCTTTGCATACAATACGATATCCCGCAAACGTGGGGATCATGATCCGTAAAATGAGGGAGGAATCACAATGGGTGAAATTTATGGCGGCGGCTTCACTTCGACTGGAGCCATCCTGGTGCTTTTCATCTTGCTGGTTATCATTTCCCGTGCCTTGATCCTGTAACGTCAAGGAGCAATGAGTTTTAAAAAACCACCGGAATCAAAAATCCGGTGGTCCTTTTTATATACAATTCCCTCTATGGATTATTATTTGACGGACTCTGCAAGGCAGTATTTTTCAAGGGCAAGCTTGACCCCTTCTTCATTGTTGGACGCCGTCACTGCATTCGCCGCCGCCTTAACCTCCACCGGGGAATTGTCCATGGCCACGCCAAGACCGGCAAAGGTCAACATCGTCAAATCGTTGTAATAATTCCCGATCGCCATTACCTCTTCCGCAGGGATACCGCGTTTTTCAGCCAGTTTTTGCAATGCCGCGCCTTTCGAGGCTTCTTTATGCATAATATCGATAAAAAAGTCTCCGCTCCGCAAGACATTAAATTCTTGCGGCCACAGATTCCAGTCCTCGTGTATCGCATCCAACTGCTGCATCTCAGCCGTAATGGTCATCTTCACAATCGGTTCCCTGAAATCAGCCCACTCCGGAAGTTCCTTCGGCTCCATCATATAGAGATGGTACATATCTAATGCTTCCTTGTTGAGACCGGATGCTCCCGGCACATACAACGAAAACGTCGTATTGACGTCATAATGCACACCCTTCTCCACGCAATAATCAATGTATCGGTCCAGCCCCTTAGGATCCAGAGCGAATTCATGTACGATCTCCTCTGTCTGCACATCGACGGTAGCAGCCCCATTATGGGTAATTACATACCCTTTCAGTCCCATTTCCCGCATAAAAGGAATCGAGTTGACCGGAGCACGTCCGGTACAAAGGACGAATTCGGTCCCCTGCGCTGCAATCCGCTTGATGGTTTCTGCCGTTCCCGGTGATAGTTCATGGTCGTCATTCAATAGAGTACCGTCAACATCCAAGGCAATCAGTTTGTATTTCATCTCGAAACTCCTTTTTGCATGACCTAGGTGATCATGTTCTGTTTATTTTTGTAAGTCCGCAGCGAATCCAGTTCCTGCTCGGTCAGTTCGCGGAAAGAACCGATCGGCAGCTCTTCATCCAATAAGAGCGGTCCCATCGAAATCCGCTTCAGATAAGTCACCTTCGAGCCAACCGCCTCAAGCATTCGTTTGACCTGATGAAATTTCCCTTCGGAGATGGTCAGGGAAATCCGTGTTTTCGCACTGCCATCTTCATAGCTTCCTTGCTCGACTACTTCCATACGGGCGGGCAGCGTTACATATCCGTCATCCAGCTCAACGCCCTTGGCGAACAATCCGGCTTCCCGGTCCCCGACCCGGCCTACACAGTCGGCTAAATATGTCTTTGGAACATGCTTTTTCGGAGAGAGCAAATCATGCGCCAACTGCCCATCATTCGTCAGCAGCAGCAAGCCCTCAGTATCCTTATCCAGCCGGCCGACAGGGAAAGGTGTAAATACCCTAAGCTCACCCGGCAGCAGGTCCAGCACCGTTTTTTCGCGCGAATCCTCGGTTGCCGAGATCACACCCGGCGGTTTGTGCAGC
>DJTQ01000279.1 GCA_002439285.1 Paenibacillaceae bacterium UBA6304 | reverse complement strand
GATATTCTTGAGTTGGGAGTCCCTTACTCCGATCCGCTGGCCGATGGTCCCGTTATCCAACGGGCTTCCGAGCGGGCATTGGTTCGCCGGATCACCGTTGATACGTGTATCGATACGGCGCGGAAAGCCAGAGAGCGTGGCGTGCGCATGCCGTTCGTGCTGTTTACTTATTACAATCCGGTACTGCAAACCGGGTTGGACCGGTTCTTCGGTCTGCTGCAGGATGCGGGTATCAGCGGTCTCATTATTCCGGATCTTCCATACGAGGAGTCGGAAGAGGTGTTACGCTTGGCCGACCAGGCCAATATTCAGTTGGTCCCGCTCGTGGCGCCTACGTCAAGCAGCAGGATATCGATGATCCTTTCCCGCGCGAGAGGCTTCGTATACTGCGTCTCCTCCTTGGGCGTAACTGGGGAGCGAAGCGCTTTTCATCAGAATGTGGATGAATTTATCGAATCGGTGAAGGCGCAGACTGAACTGCCTGTAGCTGTCGGCTTTGGGATTTCGAATCGGGAGCAGGCGGAACGGTTTTCGAAAATTTGCGACGGGGTTGTCGTAGGTAGTGCGATTGTGCGCAAGATCGAAGAAAGCCTGCCATTATTGGGAAATCAAGACACGAAAGAACAGGGATTGTTGCAAATTCGTGACTTTGTGGCACAATTAAAGATAAAAAATTAGCTAATTCGGGCAGTTTGCCCGGTTGCATGGAATGAGGGAGGAAATACACATGTTGCCAAAACCCCAAATCGTTAATCTGCCGGTCTATCAGCCGGGGAAACCGATCGAAGAGGTCAAGCGGGAGCTTGGACTCGAGGAAGTCATCAAGCTGGCCTCCAACGAAAATCCTTATGGCTGCTCTCCTAAAGCCCGTGCGGCGATTGAAGCGGAATTCGCCAATCTCAGCCTTTATCCGGACGGTAGCGCCGCTGAACTGACCGAAGTATTGGCAGGTCATCACGGCGTGAACCGGGATCAGATTATTTTCGGCTGCGGTTCCGATGAGATTATTGCGTTAATTACTCGGGCGTTCTTTTTGCCGGGGGATGAAACCATTATGGCGGATGCGACGTTCTCGGTATACAAAAGCAATGCCGATATCGAAGGAGCCGTCAGTATCGAGGTACCGCTCAAGGATGGTACTCATGATCTTCAGGCGATGCTGGGCCGGATCGGCGAGAAGACAAAGGCGGTCTGGATCTGCAATCCGAACAACCCGACGGGAACGATCGTTTCGAATGCCGAATTAATTTCTTTTCTGGATCGGGTGCCGGCAAATGTGCTGGTCGTTCTGGATGAAGCTTATGCAGAGTATGTTACGGATCCGGAGTATTCGAATGGCATCAAGCTGTTGTCCAAATACCCTAACCTGATCGTCCTGCGTACATTCTCGAAAATTTACGGTTTGGCTTCCTTACGGATCGGATACGGGGTTGGACAACCGGACGTCATCAAGCTGATCAATCAAGTGCGAGAGCCATTTAACACTTCGCGGATAGCTCAAGCGGCCGCCAAGGCGTCGGTGACCGATCATGAATTTATCTCCGACTGCCGGGCGAAGAATCGTGAGGGTATCGAATATCTGTATGAACAGTTCGATCGGATAGAGCTTTCCTATTTTCCGGCTCACGGCAATTTTATTATGGTGGATGTCAATTCGCCGGCCGTGGAGATGTTCCAATCGCTGCTCAAGCTCGGCATCATCGTTCGTGCAGGATTCGGGAAATATCCGAATCATATCCGGGTTACGGTGGGTTCGGCGGAGCAGAACGCTAAGTTTATCGCGGCCCTGGAGCAAGTGCTGTCCGGGCAAGGGGCCCGCGTCTAATTTGCAAACTTACTAACAGAAATCGAGTGAAAAAATATGACAATAAAAGTAGCTGTTTTCGGTGTAGGACTAATCGGCGGATCTCTGGCGCTTTGTCTTAAAGGCAAGCCGGGGATATCCGTGATCGGGCACAGTCACCGCCCGGGCTCCCTGAACCGGATGATCGAGCGCGGGGTCGTGGATGCCGCCACTCTTTCGATGGAGGAGGCGGCGGCAGACGCAGACTTTATTTTTTTATGCGTGCCGGTCGGGAATCTGGAAGAATATTTGGAGGAGCTTTACAAGCTTCCGCTTAAACCGGGCTGTATTATAACGGATGTAGGCAGCACGAAAGCCTCGGTCGCGGAATGTGCCCGGAGATTGTCGAAACCGGAGGTTCATTTTATCGGCGGCCATCCTATGGCCGGATCGGAACGCTCTGGCGTGGATGCTGCCTCTACCTTATTATTCGAGAACGCCTATTATGTGTTGACACCGTCACCTGAGGTCCCGGAAGAGGCCTATTCTCGTCTGGAGCAGTTGCTTGCTTATACGAGAGCCCAAATTGTCCGGGTCGATCCGGGCATGCATGACCAAATCGTCGGTGCGATCAGCCATCTGCCGCATATTATTGCGGTGGCGCTCGTTAACCAGGTGTGTGATTACAACGGCACCAACGGGTTGTACCGTACGTTGGCCGCAGGCGGATTTCGCGATATCACGCGTATCGCTTCCAGCGACCCGTTAATCTGGAGGGATATTCTTCTCAGCAACCGGGAAGTTCTGTTGTCGCTACTCCGGGATTGGAACGAGGAGATCGGCAGTTTTATCAGTCTATTAGAGGGGCAGGACGGTGAAGGGATCAAGCAGGCATTCGAAAAAGCCAACCTGTTTCGCGGTGAGTTGCCTGAGCGACGAAAAGGTGCGATTACTTCTCTGTTCGATTTGTATATCGACGTGCCCGATACGCCGGGGATCATCGGACATATTGCCACAGAATTGGGCGTACGCCACATCAATTTGAGCAATATGCAGATCATTGAGAGCAGGGAGGATGTTCCGGGCGTACTGCGGCTTTCCTTCCGGCAAGAAGCCGATATGGAGCGGGCTAAAGATCACCTGTTGCACTCTTTGGGATATTCCGTTTATGTCTAACTTTGCAGGGCTTTTAAGCCCTGTTTTTAATGAAATGAAAACGCTTAAAAAAAGTATTGACAGAATGAAAACGTATACATATAATAAAAGTACAGTATGGTTTCTCTCCACTCCTATCCAATATCTTTTGCTCGGTAATGAGCAAAGACCGCTTCTTGCGAAGCGGTTTTTTTTTGTTTATTTGGGGTTTGGATGGTTGATTTAATATTGATCTGGATTTTGATCCTGGAATTTTTATTTGAATTTAGGTTTGGGTTGAATTTGGTTTGGATTTGGGGTGGTATGCGGTTTGAGTTACAGTTTTATTTGCGGTTATTGTCTATTGGATATATCCAATGGATTTCTTTGTTTTGAGCAGATTCTGAGGGTCTCATTGGAAATATCCAATGAGAAGTCATCGTAAGGGCACAAATGGGTGATTTATTAGCTAACTCATTGGATATTTCCATTCAGAGCGACAAGAGTTCCGTAAACGGACTACTTTCATTGGAAATATCCAATGGAATGTGAGAGGTAAGCTAAAAGCGGCGTTTGTAGTGAGGAAAGTGAAAAAGTGAGTAGAGAGGTGAGTGAAACGTTGCGCGATAAGGAGAGTGGAGAAAGAAAAGAAGTAACTGTAAGGTGAGATGCAGGAAGTAGATGAGAGTAATGGAGAGTAAGGGAGAGTAAATTAGATTGTTCGTAAAGAATGTTTTACAATGAACAGTAGAAGAAATACATAACTCTAGGTTGAAATTAAGGTTTTGGACTTGCAGTAGAAAGAGGCGGAGATTACTGGAGGAGCTAAGGAGTAGGGAATCGAAAGTAGGCAGCCAAGCAGCTAACATCACTGTTCATCTTGTCTCAGAGGAATAATCTAATATTATCTTTGTGTTGTAAGCGGTACAATTAAACTTACTAAATATCACGAGCAGGAGGAACTATCATGAATATTGGAGCCATCGAAGCGGGCGGCACGAAAATGGTATGCGGTATCGGTAATGAACAAGGGGAAATTATAGAGCGGGTCAGCTTTCCAACCACTCGGCCGGAAGAAACGCTGGCGCAGATCATTGGATATTTCTCGGATAAGCCGGTTAGCGCGATCGGGATCGGCAGCTTCGGTCCCATTAATATAGATCCGAATAGCCCGCTATATGGACATATTACGACGACACCGAAGCCGGGATGGGGAAACTTTGATTTCTTAGGGGCCATGAAAGAAAAGTTCGATGTGCCGTATGGCTGGGATACGGACGTAAGTGCGGCGGCGTTAGGTGAAGCGACCTGGGGCGCGGCAAAAGGTTTGGATAGCTGCGTATATTACACGATCGGAACCGGGGTCGGTTTGGGTATTGTGGCGGAAGGCAGATCTATTCACGGATTGGTACATCCGGAAGGCGGGCATATTCCGGTAAGGCGCCATCCCGAGGATACGTATGAAGGCGGCTGTCCTTATCATAGGGACTGTCTCGAAGGCATGGCTGCCGGGCCGGCATTGGAGCTGCGATGGGGCGTCCCGGGCAGTGAACTGCCGAATTCTCATTTCGCATGGTCCCTTGAAGCCTTTTATATCGCCCAGGCCGTTACAACTACCATCTTAACTTTGTCGCCCAAAAAGGTGATATTGGGTGGCGGAGTAATGGGACAGAAGCAGCTCTTCCCGATGATCCGGACGGAGGTGCAACGAAATCTGCAAGGTTATGTGAGTGCCCCTGAGCTGGGTGTAGGCATCGACGAGTACATTGTTCCTCCGGGTTTAGGGAGTGACGCCGGGCTGAAAGGTGCGCTTGTCCTTGGGCTCCAGGCATTAAAGCGCACCTAACCGGCAATACATCTTTAGAATGTGAAACGAAACTGGACTATATAAAATATAGTCCATACATATAAGGGAGCTGAACGGTAGAAGGAATTCCGCCGTTCAGTCCAGATTTTTTAAGAATCGGACTATCCGGGTCGAACAGCAGCGAGCACAATTCGGGTCCCCCGTCGACCGGGATGGAGTAACCTCCTGTGTGAAACTCGAATTGGCTGTCCGCCAGAACGGAAATGGTCGGCTTGTCCGGTTGCCCGTCCTCTTCTGCGAGACCGACTTGGGTGATCAGCGCAGCAGCATCGACGATCATCACGGTCCCTGCGTTGTTTTGATTGTCGGGAGAAACTTGGAATGCTTGTTGCAGCACTTCAGACACCCGGGTATCTTGCCAAGGCAGAATGAGGGTAAGCTCATCCAAAAGGTAGCGGGAAACTGCATCGGCGATCAGCAATGGCAAGGCCTCCGGATCCCCGGCCCACTCGAGCATTTGACCGGTGCGCATAACATCCGCCTCGATAGTCGGGGATGCCGGGGATGCCTCGGTTGGGGAGAGGGCCGGAGACGTCTGGGATGTCGTGACCGTCGGGGGCGTCGAGCCTGACGGGTCTATGGGTGCTGAAGGGATTTCCCGGTCCATCGGAACAGCAAATACGGCCATAGCCGTTGTCTGCCCGACTGGAGACTCGGCGACCCGGATATGCTGCTCCAGCCCGCTAACACCGGCAAGCGGGGCCGAGCCTATAAACTGCTGTAATTCCTGAATGCTCCAATCAATCGTTGCAGGACGCCGTTGAAGCAGATCGTGCACAGTAAATATGTCCTCCGGCAACATGTCACGGACGGTTGCTTGTGATCCGTTATCTTCTAACAGCTTGGCCGAGTCCGACTTAATCACAAATTTGCTTGCCCCTCCGTACGCCATGCTACCAGCACGGGTGTACAGCGATCGGTCGCCCGAAATGAACAGCAGGGAGGCGCCAGCGCGTAGGGCGTGCTCCCGGCATTGCTGCAGCAGTTCACCGGCAAGTCCCAACCCGCGAGAGGAGGGATCGGTGCATACGGCACCCACCGAAAAAGCATCTATTCTTACAGTTCCCGAAATGATTCGAAGCGGGACCAATCCCATAAAGGAAACCAGATTCCCTTTTTGGTCAAAAGCCCCGTAAGAATGGCTTAGGCCCGTCCGGAATAGGGTCGGAAAAAAGGCGCCCATATCCCCTTGTTTTTCACTGCAGAATACTTTATTGGCCAAAGCCGCAGCTTGGTTTAGTTCACTTTCTTGGAGTTTTCTGATTTTCATGATTCATCTGCCCTTTCAGCGTGTTAGTTTTTTAAAAGAGTGCACGGATATTTTTTAATTCCTAGTTTCATGCTATAATATGGTTTGATTATTGAAAAGCTGCCTTTATAACTATATTGTAGATGTTTATAACGATTAATTTAATTTTGTTACATATCAACCGCAACTTTTTTGTTCCTGTTCGGTAATAATGAAGGAAGAATCGAACGGGGAGAAGCGCATGGATGGGCGAGGAGGATCGCACTCAAATGACGGATTCCCAAATGATTCGTGAAATTAAGGAAGGCAATACGGAGCTGTACTCGGAGCTGATGCGAAGGTACCAGCGCAAGATATTGGCCTTTGTATATCACATGTTGAAGAGCGCTCACCTGGAGTTGCTCGCAGAAGATATATGCTCGGAAACGTTCTATAAAGCATTCCGCAGTTTGGATTCATTCCGCGAAGTAGACGCTTCTTTCTCCACCTGGCTGTACACCATCGCAAGAAACACCGTACTTAGTGAACTGCGCAAGCAGCGTAGTGCCAATGTTCCGCTGGAAGAGAGCGGGTATGTGCCGGTAGCACCGGGCGAGGCCATTCCAGAGCAAGCCGTATTGCGAAGTGAAAAGGTTGGCAAAGTACGGGAAGCGATTAACAATTTGCCTGAGAAGCAGAGGTCAGCGCTTATTTTGCGCGAATACGACCAGCTTGATTATCAGGAAATTGCCAGTATTCTGGGACAAAGCGTCAGTGCAGTGAAATCTCTGTTATTTCGAGCGCGGAGTAGCGTTAAAAGTCAGCTTGAACCCTACTTTTATGAACCGATTTACGAGCATTACGAGGGGATGAAAAGCAGATGAATTGTAGAGAGGCCCAAGAATTGTTCGGATTGATACCGGATCTTCCGGAAGATCATCCACAGCGCAAGATGCTGGAATGGCATATTTTGGGCTGCGAGTCTTGTGCGGCTGAATATCACATCTGGATGGAGAGCCTGGAAGCTGTTCAAGCCATACCGATCGAGGTCAGTGAAGAGCAAGCGGAGGCTGTAAACCGCAAAGTCATGGATCGCATCTACGCGGAATCGCCATGGCTTGCCCCTGATATTCGCGATAAAGGCCATTCCAAGCGTTTGCGCCGACGGGTGACGATTTGGGCGGCCAGTTTCTTGGCGATATTCCTGATTAGTACGATACTGTTTGCTATTGGTGGTTCCCTTAAGGGTAACGAAGCCAGCAAGCCGATGACCGGCATCGTACCTGCGGCTGTTGCAGCCGTCGATACTGAGGTGTCGACAGACTTCTCTTTTGCGCTGCCGAGCGTATCGCGAGGTATCGTGGAGCCGTTTGTAGTTCAATTGGGACCTGCGTATCCGCAGTATTGGATGCTTCTGTCGATGGCGGGGATGGCGCTGGCGCTTGTCTCTTGGAATGGAATTCGCCGATCGAGAAGATAATGATTTGTTGAATTAGAAATAAACGCTTCCTCCGCATCGTTGTGGAGAGAAGCGTTTATTGTTTTAATCATGTTATAATGAAGTTCACGAGAATGCTCATCAGGATTTGGAGGGGAACAACATGCTGGTAGGATTAGTACGCCATGGGCTGACCGATTGGAACGCGGCAGGTAGAATTCAGGGCCAGAGCGATATTCCGCTCAATGAAGAAGGCCGGAGGCAAGCGCGGCTTTTGGCGGCACGGTTGCTTGATGGACAAGAGTATGACTGGGACTATGTCATAACGAGCGGTCTGATGCGTGCAGAAGAGACAGGGAAAATTATTGCCGATAAATTGGACATCCCTCTTCTTGATCCGGATGCCCGGATTAAAGAAAGAGCTTTTGGTCAGGTCGAGGGCTTGACTGCGCTGGAGAGGGAGACGAAGTGGGGCAAGGAGTGGAACCTGCTGGAACTCGGACAGGAAAAGGAAGAAGATATCCGTACCCGGGCACTGGCTTTTCTGGGGGAATTGGGAGACAAATATGGGGATAGCAACGTGCTGGTTGTGACGCATGGGGGATTGCTGGCCCAGTTGTTTACAGCGTTGTATAAAGATCAATGCACGCAGCGGATTGGCAATCTGTCACTTACCGTTCTGGAGAAATCAGAGATGGAATGGGCGCTGCGATTGTACAACTGCACCCGCCATTTGGAAGAGATCATAGAAGAATCCAAGTAAAAAGTACAAGCAATCCGGCAAGCGGCCGGGTTGCTTTTTTTTCTGCTGCCGAATAAATGCTGTAAAAAATCCCATAATGGTAGTAAAACGGCGAGGCGGTATGATATGAATCTGGCGGATATGCTTACA
>DJTQ01000327.1 GCA_002439285.1 Paenibacillaceae bacterium UBA6304 | reverse complement strand
CCTGCCCCCGCAATTATCCCTTTAATGGGATTTGGAATTACTAGTGTGGAGCCGTGGTGTAGAGGCCTAACATGCCTGCCTGTCACGCAGGAGACCGCGGGTTCGAATCCCGTCGGCTCCGCCATTTACATCTTAGATTCGCTTGTGCGAGCCATTAGCTCAGTTGGTAGAGCACCTGACTTTTAATCAGGGTGTCGAAGGTTCGAGTCCTTCATGGCTCACCATTTTAATTATTAATTTGCGGACGTGGCTCAGCGGTAGAGCATCGCCTTGCCAAGGCGAGGGTCGCGGGTTCGATTCCCGTCGTCCGCTCCATAATCTGCGCCCTTAGCTCAGCTGGATAGAGCGTTTGACTACGAATCAAAAGGTCAGGAGTTCGAATCTCTTAGGGCGCGCCATTTTCTTTTTAATTGTATAAGCCGGTGTGGCGGAATTGGCAGACGCGCGCGACTCAAAATCGTGAGGGAAACCGTGGGGGTTCGAGTCCCTTCACCGGCATATATCGGGACGTAGCTCAGCTTGGTAGAGCACCTGGTTTGGGACCAGGGGGTCGCATGTTCAAATCGTGTCGTCCCGATCAGAAACAGTCATCGTTGATGGCTGTTTTTTTATTTTTTATTAGAGGATTAAGTATTAGAGGGGTGAACTTAGCAAGTAGTTAGATCCCTGCAGGTTCTTCTCTTCCATTGTATAATTCACGGCTTCCACGGTCACAATATACATAAAACTCCGATAGAAGGGGATTCCCGTGAATATTTTTCATACTAAAAAACAAATCAGAAAACGATGGAGACGGTGGAAACGAGCCGTATGGACAATCGGTGCCTGCGCCTTGGTTGCATTGATGGCTTGGATGGGCATGCTTCTATCCGAACAAATGGAAAAGTTAATGACAGATAAGCCGCTTGCTTTGGAGACAATCACTACCCTGCGTGATGTTCAGGAAGCGGACGATTCCCCGCAAGAATGGTTGGAGGATCTCCGTGAAACAACGCAGATGAGGATTGTTCATTTGAATAAAATATATACATGCGGTGAAGATAACTCCGTATTGGGGTTGATGAAACCAGCGGAAATTGCTCAATTATCCAAAGAACACCCTACCTGGAACGGTAGGCTGGCTCCTGGGGGGGATGTCTGGTTTGATGAACGGATTCAAGGATTATCCGAAATTTGTCAGCGTGACGGATATGTGGGCATCGATAATAAAGGCAATTTAAGTCTCTTTGACGGGCCGCCGAAGCAGGAAAAGGTAATTCGAACCTTTTTTCAATTAGACGTAGAAACGATGGAAAGTGCGCTTCCGACGGAAGTGCTGAAACAATTGAAAAGCGGTATAAGAATTCAGGATGTCGAAGAATACAACAGCGTTTTATCTACTTTTAGTGACTTTGCTCTTGAAGAATCAGAAAATACGATGCAACAGAACAAACAATAGGGAGTATTAACATAGAGGCGTTATTCATTTAACGTCTCTTTTTGTTGTTTACAGTGGTCATGGCAGAAATTTTTCCTCAATAGCTCCGATCTTTTGTTATAATAAAGTGAATACATATGTTCGCTTATTGCGACATAAACCCGGACCTCTGAAAAGGGGAAGCTATCCGGAAGACTTTTGAGTAAGTTGGGGAGAGGTTAAACTTTGCGGATATTGGGAATTGACCCCGGAATCGCCATTGTCGGTTTCGGCTTTATTGATAAGCAGGGCAGCAAATGCGTTCCCGTTCAATACGGATGTATTCAAACGGAGGCTCACACGCCTGAAGAAGAACGTTTGTTGCATGTTTATGAAGGTTTAGTACAGCTAATTGACAAATATAAACCGGATGCCGTTGCGCTGGAAAAGTTGTTTTTTAACCGAAATGTTACGACAGCGATGTCGGTTAGTCAGGCACGAGGTGTCATGGTTCTGGCTGCGATGCAAAAGGGGCTCCCGGTATCGGAGTATACGCCGATGCAGGTGAAGCAGGCCATTGTTGGATACGGAAAGGCCGAGAAGAGACAGGTGCAGGAAATGACTAGAATGTTCCTGAAGCTTCAAGCGATCCCGAAACCGGATGATGTGGCCGATGCGTTAGCCGTAGCAATTTGCCACGCTCACTCCTGTACATTAAATTCCAAGTTAAATGAGGTATTGCGGTCATGATCGATTTTTTACGGGGCCAGGTTGCCCATCTTGAAAGTGAATACGTTGTACTCGATGTCCATGGTGTAGGATATCGCGTTTTTTGTCCGAACCCGTATGCCTTCTCCGCCAAAAATCAGGAGACAGTTACGGTGTATACACATCACCATGTACGTGAAGACGCAATTTTGC
Organism: Paenibacillaceae bacterium UBA6304; assembly: GCA_002439285.1. Lineage (GTDB taxonomy): Bacteria > Bacillota > Bacilli > Paenibacillales > Paenibacillaceae > Fontibacillus. The sequence goes on along the minus strand of DJTQ01000327.1, from coordinate 5,249 downwards.
TGTTCGGGTTTTCAACCCGGGAGGAGCAGAAGCTGTTCCGTAAGCTAATCGAAGTGTCGGGGATCGGCCCGCGCGTAGCTATGGGGATATTAAGCGGAGGCAACCCGGATACGGTAGTCGCCGCGATCCATCAGGAGAATATTTCATTTTTGACAAAGCTGCCGGGGATCGGCAAAAAGACAGCACAGCGCATGATCCTGGATTTGAAGGACAAGCTGGAGGGCATGGGAGGCATGGCTTCCCTATTCGACCCCGAGCCGGCCGCTGCTGCGGCTCTCCAGGACGGGAATTTGGGTTGGCCTGAAGCAAGAGAAGGCTTGAAGGCGCTTGGATATACCGATGCGGAGCTCGACCGGGTATGGAGTAAACTCAAGGATCAAGTGGGGCAAGACGAAGCTGTCGATTCGGTTATGAAAAAGGCCCTCAAGCTGCTGTATGCAGGTTGATAACAGGCTGGGAGAAAGAGGTGCTGGAAAGCGATGATGGAAGACCGGATCATATCCGCGAACTTGATGATGGAAGACCAAGCCGTCGAGCTTAGCCTGCGTCCCCGCTATTTAGCGGAGTATATTGGGCAAAATCAAATTAAAGAGAATTTGAAAATATATATCGAGGCCGCAAAAATGCGCAAAGAAGCGCTTGATCATGTCCTGCTCTATGGACCGCCTGGGCTTGGCAAAACGACGTTGGCGAATATTATCGCCAATGAGCTTGGCGTAAATTTGCGGACGACGTCAGGGCCAGCAATCGAGCGGCCGGGCGATCTTGCCGCTTTGCTGACCAATCTTCAGGAAGGCGACGTCCTGTTTATCGATGAAATTCATCGTTTGCACCGGACGGTGGAAGAAGTTTTGTATCCCGCGATGGAGGACTTCGCGTTGGATATTATGATCGGCAAGGGCCCTAGTGCCCGTTCCGTCCGGTTGGATCTACCTCCCTTTACATTGATTGGCGCTACGACACGTGCCGGCTTACTGTCGGCTCCACTCCGTGATCGCTTTGGGGTAGTCAGCCGCCTGGAGTTCTATATGCAGGACGAGCTTAGCTTTATCTTGTCGCGCAATGCTGATATTTTGGGGATTGAGATTATCGGGGATGCCGCGGATGAAGTAGCGCTCCGATCCCGGGGGACCCCGCGGATCGCGAATCGCTTGCTTAAGCGGGTACGTGATTATGCTCAAGTGCGAGGTGACGGGATGATAACCCCGGAGATCGCCAGAGAAGCGCTCCAGATGCTTCAGGTTGACCCGATGGGTCTGGATCTGATCGATCATAAGATGCTTCGGGCCATGATTACGAGCTTCCGAGGCGGGCCTGTAGGACTGGATACGATCGCAGCAACGATTGGCGAGGAAAGCCAGACGATAGAGGATGTATATGAACCGTATCTGCTTCAGATCGGATATTTGCAGCGCACCCCTCGGGGACGGATGGTAACACCGGCGGCATACCACCATTTGGGTTTACCGCTTCCCGAGGTACAGAAATAATTCACCGAACAAGGATACAAGCTTGGCATCATGAAGGAGGAGTCACCGCGTGAAAGAAACTAAACCGGGAATTAAATTCAAATGGAGCAGGTGGGGGAAAGGAATTCTGGCCGGATTACTGCTCGCCGGTGCGATCCAGCTTCCGGCATCCGCCGATTCAGGCACGGGCGTCCATGTCCGGGTAGCCATGTATCTGGATCTAGGCAGCACCTATAAATCTACAATACCTGCGATTACGTTCAAGGGGGATGCAGCTTGGGGAGCTGGGCCGCAATCTGGAACGGAAAACTGGGTTCAATTTGCCCCCGGACAATCCGCCCGGTTCAGCGTGGACGGTTATAAGGTAAAAGCGTTGGAAAGCTCGGATTGGAAGACAGTAGCGGCTGCGGTCAAAAAACTGCAAGGCACGGCCGACAAGCCTGTGGCCTATGCGCAGAACAGCAACGGCGGCACGATTTACCGGGTTTACACCGGACCTTACGCCAATGCAGCAGAAGCCCAGAAAGCCGCGGACAGAGTCGCAGGTTCGGTTTCAACTTGGATTAAAGGCCAAAAACCGTCAGTTCACGGCAACTTCTATATCTCTGCCGGCAGTTTCGGCAGTAAAGCCGAGGCTGACGCCGTGCTTGGCACGTTGAGCGCACAAGGAGTCGAAGCTTCTACTGTTATGACGGGACCGCAGCAATATGCCGTTTGGGTAGGCGGCACGGCCAGTGAAGGCGAATTGGGGGCGCTGCAGGGGCAAATGGCTCAAGTCTTCCCGCAAATGGCATGGGCATCGGTTGCTCAGCCGGGAACCGCATTATTGCTGCACAACGATGTTACGCTGAATCTGGATTCGCCGTCTCCGGTGGAGCATTATGAACTCAGCGGAAACGAAGCTATCCTGGTCCGCGACGGAAGTGATGATTCGCTGCTCCAGTTGGTTGAACGGTCCGGCCGCAAATATCGCGGCGATTTTGAGATCAGCCGATATAGTGGACAGCTTGCTCTTGTGAATGAAGTATCGTTGGAACAATATTTATATTCTGTCGTAGGAGCGGAGATGTCTTCCTCCTGGCCACAGGAGTCGTTGAAGGCGCAGGCCGTTGCCGCACGCAGTTATGCGCTTTATAATGCCTCCCTTAATAAATTTAAAATAGCAGGACTGGTAGATACGACACTTAGCCAGGTTTATAACGGAGCTGAGAAGGAGGCCGACAGCATCGTTCAGGCTGTAGACAGTACTTCAGGCGAAGTGATTATGGCTGACGGGAGAATCGTGGAGGGAATTTTCTCTTCAAACAGCGGAGGTGTTACCGCAGATTCCGCAGAAGCATGGAACAGCCAAAACCCCGTGTATTCCAGCGTGCCCAGCAAAGAAGACGAAGTGACACAGGCTTCGTTAAAATCTTGGTATTACGTCCTATTATCCGGAGGCCAAACGGGTTATGTCCGCGAAGACAATACCTCATTATTAGGGAGCAAGACTGCGGGCGGATTGCAGAAATTAACGGTAACGACCAGTTCGGTCATGGTTCGGCCTCTCCCGATGATTCAATCGGATGTAGAAGCGATAGCCAAGCTGAATCCGGGAGATCAAGCTGTCATCCTTGACAAAGTGGATGAGTCCAGTGCGTATTCCTGGATTCGCGGGCCTTACAGTTCAGCGGAACTGCTGAAATCACTGAAAGGGAAGACGACAACCGATGCCCCATCGCCGATCTTGAACCTAGAAATCACCCAAAGAGGGCCATCCGGCCGGGTTACCCAGATTAAAGCGAATGGGCAAATTTTGGATGTTAAATACCCCGATTCTTTCCGTTCGGCATTGAACGGACTGCCAAGCACCTTGTTTGATATTGCCGCTACCGGAAGGTATACTGTACAGAGTGCCGGAGGCACAACAGCGAGCGGCACAGCTGCTTCGGGGACACCGGTGCAGACCTCTTCGGGCGTTAAGAGCTTGAGTGGCGGTAATATGGTAGTTATGGACGGAAACAGCACGGCACGCGTAATTGATCAAACTAACGAATTTTTATTTGTCGGCAGAGGTTACGGCCATGGAATCGGAATGTCCCAATGGGGGGCTAAAGGGATGGCTGAGACCGGGTATGATTACCGGCAAATCTTGCAACACTACTATCAAAATGTGACAATTGTCAAGGAATGAAGGCGTAAATATGAATGTTGATTTGTATGATTTTGAGCTGCCGGAAGAGCTGATCGCACAGACTCCGCTTGCGGATCGAAGCTCTTCCCGGTTATTGACACTAAATAAAAGTGACGGCAGTACTCAGCATCGTATCTTTTCAGATATAGTCGAGTATCTTCAGCCCGGTGATACCTTGGTGTTGAATGACACCCGGGTTATCCCCGCGCGATTGTTCGGTATCAAAGAAGACACGGGTGCTAAAGCCGAGGTACTCCTGCTCAAAAATTTGGGCGGGGATCTTTGGGAAGCTTTGGTCAAACCGGGCAAGAAGTTGAAAACCGGCTCGGTCATTGTGTTTAGCGAGGAATTGAAAGCAACGATCGAATCGGAAGGTGAAATGGGCGGACGGGTGCTGCGTTTCTACTATCAGGGAATCTTCAATGAAATTCTTGACCGCCTTGGCCAAATGCCGCTTCCTCCTTATATCAAGGAGAAGCTAGATGACCGTGAGCGTTATCAAACCGTTTACTCCAAGCATGAAGGATCGGCGGCGGCGCCAACGGCCGGACTGCATTTTACGGAGTCGCTGTTAGAGGAGATCAAGATGAAAGGGATTGACATCGCTTTTGTCACCTTACATGTCGGACTGGGAACGTTCCGTCCTATGTCCGTTGATCGCATCGAGGACCATGTCATGCATGAGGAATATTATGTTCTGCCTCAAGAGACGGCGGATATCCTGAATGAGACCAAGGCTCGGGGAGGCCGCGTCATTGCAGTGGGGACGACGTCGGCGCGGACACTGGAGACAGTAGCGCAGAAATGTGCAGGCGGGCCTGTTGTTAAAAGCAGCGGATGGACTGGAATTTTCATCTATCCGGGATATGAGTTTGGATTGGTAGATGCTTTGATTACGAATTTCCACCTCCCGAAATCGACTCTTGTCATGCTCGTTAGCGCACTGGCAGGGCGGGAGAATATATTGAAGGCGTACCGCGAAGCGATTGAACAAAGATACCGGTTCTTCAGTTTTGGCGACGCTATGTTTATTTATTAAGGCTACAGAGGATGGATGATAACAATGGCAGCAGCGATAACCTATGAACACATCAAAACCTGCAAGCAGTCCGGAGCCAGATTGGGCCGAATACACACTCCGCACGGCATTATCGAGACACCTGTCTTTATGCCGGTTGGGACTCAGGCTACTGTCAAAACGATGAGCCCCGAAGAACTGAAGGAAATGGATGCACGGATTATTCTAAGCAATACGTATCACTTGTTCCTGCGTCCGGGTCATGAGCTTATTCGAGAAGCCGGCGGACTTCATAAATTTATGAACTGGGACCGGGCCATTTTGACCGACAGCGGCGGGTTTCAAGTGTTTTCGCTTAGCGAAATGCGCAAAATTACGGAAGAGGGCGTTCACTTCCGCTCTCATTTGAACGGGGACAAGCTGTTTTTATCACCGGAAGTGGTGATGGAAATCGAGAACGCGCTCGGGCCGGATATTATGATGGCCTTTGACGAATGCGCCCCGTATCCAGCCGATTACGATTATGTAAAAAAATCGATGGAGCGCACCACCCGGTGGGCGGAGCGTTGCTTGAAAAGCCATGCCAGAC
>DJTQ01000325.1:960-8920 GCA_002439285.1 Paenibacillaceae bacterium UBA6304 | reverse complement strand
GCTGCTCGCTACCCCATGCGGCATAGCTGAACGTACACCCGATGCGATAATGGTTTCGAAAGAAGTACCCGATGCGCCGTTTTTACGCATAAAAGTCTCCAGTTCCAGCGCCATATCCCATTCCGTGACGCCCGGTCTAAGCAATTCGAGCATGTGCAAATAGGTCCGGTCGGCCAAATCTGCCGCCGCTTTCATCAATGACAGCTCGCTATCGTCTTTGATCTGGCGCAAACCTTCCACCAGTCCAGCCACGGGTACAAGCTCGCATGGCTGAAGTTCGCGCTCATACGCACGGTAAGTGGAGAATACCACATTTTCTTCCTCAAAACCAAGCCGGGTAATGCCTTCTGCAGCTAGAAGCTGTTTAAGACTCTCCGTTACGGAGGCCCCGTGCTCCACGATTTTAAATCCGACGGCCTGCTCGGCTGCTTGGGTCGTATAGCGGAAGTCCGTCAGCAAATAAGCTTGTTGCTTCGTAACCAACACATATCCTGATGATCCGGTAAATCCCGTCAAATAGCGGCGGTTCACCTCACCGGTAATCCAGACGGCCTCGATATGCTGATGCTCCATTGCTGCGCGAAGCCCGATAACACGTGTGTTCGCCATAATAAACTCTCCTTCATGTTCGACTTCATGCGGTGTGCGCCGGACATTTAGCCCTGGTGATCACTCAAATGGCGCACAATCGCCTTCAAGCCCATGTCATACCCGAATGAGCCGAACCCGGCAATCTGGCCTACCGCCACAGGGGCGATTACTGAATGATGCCGGAATGGTTCGCGGGTATGGATATTGGACAGATGAATTTCGACCGTCGGGATGCCGACTGAGGTAAGCGCGTCCCGAAGCGCATAGCTGTAATGAGTCAATGCTCCGGGGTTGATCAAAATTCCGTCGCAATTCCCATGCGCTGCATGGATTCGATCGATCAATGCACCCTCGTGATTCGACTGGTAGAACGAAAGCTCGATCCCATCCTCTTTCGCGAGTTTCTTCAGCCTGTTTTCAATATCGCTCAGACTTTCGGAGCCATAAATCCCCGGTTCACGAATTCCGAGCATATTCAAATTCGGTCCGTTCAGCACTAGGATGCGAAACATCCTGCTCACCCTTCCTGTTCAAAGGTCGTTCAAGAGCTGAAGACCCCGGTTTTGGAACACGCACTGTAAAAATAACCAAAAATTATTTTAACATAGGTTAGCGGATGTTGAATAGCTTTTTCCTTAGTGAAGAGCTCCCTCGGGTTCTGGCTTTCGGGCTTGCTTGGGCTCGCGGGTTCTTTCGTTCGTAAATTCTTCGGCCGTTGTATATCCAATGAACATGCCCCACAACAGAAACAGGCAAAATTCGCTAAATCCGGTATTGAAGGACAACTCTCGAAGTGGAGATGTCATTTGTAGCATCGGACCAAACACGAGGAATATAAGTCCCCACCAGACTATTCCGTAAACCATACCGGGAACCGGCCCCTTCAACTTCCGAAAAGCGAACACGTAAATCAGCGTGGCAAGGATGGAGAACAGAATGAAAAACAGCAGACCGAGATAGTAACCTCCTTGTGTCTGCAAGAATTGATGTTTAAAGAAGGGCTCCACCAAATATCCCGGAACAACGGAAGTGAAGCGCAGATAATAAAACAGGCCTTGGGCAGCCCCCCAAATCAAACCGGCAAAGAAACCGATTTGCAGGGCGAAAAACCACATATTTGTACCTTGTTTACGTTTATGTTGATGCCGACTCATTCATATCTTCCTTTCCTCGGTATTCCTATCCAATTGCCGATTAGTATGCGCAAATCGAAAAAGACTAAACAAACTAGAATTTGCCCTCAAAGTTCGATACAATGGATACAGAAATACATCTATTACTACTCTAGGAAGGTGAATTAGTTGCCTGAGCAATCCACACCATCGATTTATGGCGGCCAAGCCGTTATGGAAGGCGTCATGTTCGGCGGAAAACACGTTAATGTCACTGCAGTTCGCCGCAAAACCGGAGAGATCACCTTCTTGGAAGTTCCCAAGAGTGATAAGAACTGGGTGAAGAAGCTTCGCAAAATTCCGCTTGTCCGAGGTCTGGTCAGCATTATAGACTCCAGCGCCAAAGGCTCGAAGCATTTAAATTACTCCGCAGAAGCCCTGGCGGATGATGAGACTGAACCGGAAGAACGCGCCAAGCAGAAGGAAAAGGAAGAATCCGGTTTCTCCCTATCGATGATTGTAGGCGTAGCGGTCGTAGGCGTTCTCTCCTTCGTCGTCGGAAAACTAATCTTTACGCTTGTCCCGGCACTTCTGGAGCAGTTCCTCTTTCAGCACGCATTCACGAATCAGACGCTGCATACGCTGATTGAAGGGGTTATCAAAATCTTCTTGCTTCTGGCTTATCTTTGGGTCATGTCACAAACGCCGATAATTAAGCGGTTGTTCCAATATCACGGCGCAGAACATAAAGTCATCAGCGCTTATGAAGCTGGAGAAGAACTGACTCCGGCTAATGTCCAAAAATATAGCCGCCTGCATTACCGTTGCGGCAGCAGCTTCATCATTTTGACAGTAATTGTCGGCGTAATCATTTATTCCTTGCCCATCTTCAGTTGGGACAATGTCTGGGAACGGATGTACATTCGTGTATTGCTACTTCCCGTTGTAATCGGACTTTCCTTTGAACTGCTTCGGTTTACGAACTCAGTCCGAGACATTCCGGTGCTCCGCTACCTTGGTTATCCTGGACTATGGCTTCAACTTCTGACGACCAAAGAACCTAACGACGACCAAGTTGAAGTGTCGATCGCTTCGTTCAACCGGATGCGTGAAATCGATGCCGGTATGGAGCAGTCTTCACTTACCGAAACGACGATCGGCCGTTCTTCTCTGGATCCCGTGAAAGGATGATGAACGCGTGAAAAAACAGGCCATTCTATTCTGGATCGTAATCGCACTAGCCGTATTCAACATTTTAGATGGACTGTTTGGCAGAAGGTCCTTGAATCCGTGGGATATACTCGTCCCGTTTATTCTCGTGGCCATTGTATTCCTGCTTTATAAATATCCTCCGCGGAAATACAAGAATAAAACGGCTCCCAAAATCAAGCCGTCAGCCAGAACAATGGCAAAAGTTGCAGCCGAACAACGTCGTCCGGCCGCAGGAGGAGGAAAACGTAAATCCTACCCTTTCCAGGTCATAGAAGGCCAAAAGGGAAAGAATGACGACGAGCTTCCGAAATACCACTAAACCAGTTTAGCCTGCTGATACTTTATGAACTGTTCTTCGTAATACTGGACGTTCCAGTCCCCGAAGAACCGGTTTCCGGACCGGAGTCCGGATTCATAAAGCAGCAGGCTTTCTTCTTTTCCAATATCAAATTGTGTCGTAGAGATGCCTAGCGTCGGGATCTTTACAGTCCGATACCGGTTTGATTGCTCGATATAACGTTCATCATGAGCGGACAGCATCGTTTCCACCAACGCTTGAAGCATGGAGAATGGCCCCCGAATGACATGCGGCTGGTTCGTATTCTTCCCTACCATTTGAAAACCTACGGTCGGGATTCTCTTCTCATCGTGCGGCCTCTGACTGCGGTCAAACAGCCACAAAGGGAAATTGCTCAGCAATCCTCCATCCACGATATGGAGAAATTGATCGCTGAACTTTTTTCCCTTCGCTATTTTTGCGGGCAGGCGCAGCAATACAGGATCGAAGAAGTACGGTATACTGCAGCTCATCCGCACGGCTTTGGCTACTTCAAACGTATCAGGGTGGAGCCCGATCTTCGGCAAATCGTCCGGCAGCACCAGGATCCGTCCTCCGGTAATATCCGAAGCGATAATCTTCAGCTTTCCTGATTCCAAATCTCCGAACGTTCGAACCCCTTTCGCAAGTAGAATTTGACGAACCCATTCCTCCAGCGCTTCACCCGAATATAGGCCCTTTTTCAGCAGCACCCGAAATGCCGGGCCAATAATCGCCGTATTAAAAATAGGCGCCCTCTTCAAAAAGCTGGAAAAGGATGTTTCTATAATAATAGTTTTCATCTCTTCAGCATGATATCCGGCAGCGATGAGAGCGGCCACGATAGAGCCCGATGACGTTCCAGCCACCTGGTTAAAGCGTGCTCCATGGCATTCCGCTGCCCGTACAGCCCCTGCCAGTGAGATCCCCTTCACCCCTCCGCCCTCGAACACTCCATTCATGAGCATATAAAAACCCCCATCCCATACACAAGTCTAATGCTTATGTATGATGACGGAGGTTGTCAGTATGCTTATTATCGTTTATATAAGATTAATTTGCAGCGTAGTAGGATTGTAGCAGCGGGATCAGCCCGAGCGGATTTCGTCTCAAGTCCTTGGCACTGAAAAAGATACTGCCCGAAATTTCCGGGATATTGCGGTTATATTCAAGTTGATCGATAATTTCCTGGGCGTTGCTCCACCCGATTTCCGGCGTACCCAGCTTGTACGGGGCATGACCGATATAGAGTTTTACACCCGTGCCTCTCACTTCATTCGCCCACCAGTCGGCAAGGATGTCATAGCGTACTTCCTTACGTGTCAGGCTCCAGTAGATTTGCGGGGTTACGTAATCAATCCATCCGTTCTGAATCCAGGTGCGGACATCGGCATAGGTGCTGTCATAGGCTGATACGCTGGCTTTTGTGTCCGAGCCGGTTACATCGCTCGCTTTGTTGCGCCACACTCCATACGGACTGATCCCGTAGGAAACGGCCGGCTTAGCTTGATGCACGCTTTGACCGAGTTCACGAACGAATTCATTGATATTATCGCGCCGCCAATCCCCCTTCTTGCCTACTTTATTGGCGTTATAGCTCTTAAACGTAGCGTCGTCATTGAATTTGGAGGAAGCCGTCTCCCCGGTCGGGTAAAAATAATCGTCCAGGTGGACTCCATCGATGTCATACCCTTGTACCACTTCCATAATCGTACTGATCACATGCTCACGGGCAGCCGGAATCCCGGGATTGATGTACAGCTTGCCTCCGAATTTCACGATCCATTCCGGATGCTGCTTCGCGACATGATTCGCCGGAAGTTTGCTGACATCGCTACCTGTGCTTGCCCGGAACGGATTAAACCATGCGTGAAACTCCATTCCCCGCCGATGAGTTTCTTCAATCAGGAACTGCAGCGGATCGTATCCCGGATCTTTCCCGGCCGTGCCGGTCAAATAAGCGCTCCACGGAACCAGTTTGGAAGAATAGATCGCATCCGCGGAAGGTCGAACCTGGACAAACACTGCATTGATGCCCATTCCCTGCAAATCATCCAGCAATTTGATATATTCGGCTTTCTGGGTATCTACTTTCCCATAGGAAGCTTTGCTGGGCCAATCCAGATTTGAGACCGTCGATACCCACGCTCCCCGGAGCTCTCCGTTTGGGGCCGGCTGACCGGGTTTGTTCGGCTCCGGCGTTTGAACAGGGTCGTCGGGATCTGAAGGCGATGTTACCGGCGGCTCTTCTGGGATATAATCCGCTGTTGTCAGGGAAATCGTCTTTGACTTCTGATTCCAATCCACAACCAGGCCGAGCTGTTCACTCACGAAACGTAACGGCGCCATCGTCCGGCCTGCTTTATTTTCCACGGACACCTCTAGCGGAACGGAGCTCCCGTTGACCTGCGCCGTCTTTTGCCCGATTCCCAGGATCAGAATGTTCCCATCCTTGCGGATCGTAGCCGATTTGGAAGCTGTGGACCATTCGGCTTGAGCGCCCAACCCTTCGCTGATCACTCGAAGCGGGACCATCGTGACGTTCTGCGCCGTCTTAATGTAAGGAGCGGAATCGCTAGGCAGCAGCGTCCCGTTCAGATAGATTTGAATGTCACCGCCGGCTGCAGCGGCGACATTGTTTTGCGTCCCGGCAACCGGCCAAACAAGCATAAGAATCAATAAGGGAATCATCCAAGTACGTAAAAATTTCATTAGTAACCTCCAAATGATGTGATAGACATATTACTCTACTATTTGTAAACGCCGCTCGCACATGAAGAGTTGCGCAAAACTTGTATTTTCCCGGAAACAATTAAAAAACATCTGCCTCAAGTAGACAGATGCTTCTTCAAATTATATGTTCGTTCCTTATTTGGATAACCCTACGATTCGCCCAGCAATTCCTGCCGGACTCTGAGTAAATCCTGGCCCCGGGAATCTTCCCGCTTGAAATACTCGACCAGTGCCGCGATGCATGTGATAGAATCCCAGCTTAAATGATGCTCGATTCCTTCTACGTCTTTATATATGTTCTCATGATCGACACCGATCATTCCCAAAAACTCTTCAAGCAGTTCATGACGGTCAACAAGTCGTTTTCCGACTTTCTTCCCCTTATTGGTCAGAACCAATCCCCGGTACTTCTCATAAATTAAATATTCATCTTTATCCAGTTTCTGAATCATCTTGGTGACGGATGAAGGATGAACCTCCAGCCCTTCCGCAATATCGGAAACCCGGGCATATCCCTTTTCGTCGATTAATTTGTAGATACGCTCCAAATAATCCTCCATACTGGGCGTTGGCATCTGGCTATAACCTCTTTTCCATGAGTTCACGCGGACCATCCCCACAGGTATCCCGCTACTTGTTTAATGATACATGTTATGCTTGTCTATTGGCAAGTCCGTAAGTCGTCCCAGACCCCTTTGCCTGTACAGCGAATTAGAACTTCAACCACTCCGGAGTCAACTGCTGCAGCCAGATCGTGATCTTCGCCATCCGGTTCGTAAACAGCAACACACCCATCAGTAACATCAGCGCTCCGCCGAGCTTCATGATCAACCCCGAATATCGGACAATCCATTTGGTAGAGCCAATAAAAAACGCCAAAACAAAGAAAGGCAACGCAAATCCAAGCGTATAGGCCGTAATGAGCCCCACCCATGTCCCAGGTTCACTAACCGCTAGCGCGATTATAGCTGCCAAAATCGGACCGACGCACGGCGACCAACCGGCTGAGAACCCTATCCCGAAAATAAACGAACCTATGTATCCTGTCGGCTTAAATTTAAAATTCATTTTCCGCTCCCGCATTAAAAAGCGCGGTTGGAAGATTCCCAGTAGGAACAATCCCATAAGTATGATCAGAATGGCGGAAAGCTGGCGGATCAAAGCCCGGTTGTTGTTAAAAAATTCGCCGAACAGACCTGCACCGAAGCCAAGGGTATAAAAAACGACGGAGAAACCGAGTATAAACGCCAGCGTGTGGGTCATCGTCCGAAAACGGACCTCCCGCTTGTTCTGCTCGGTCTTCAGTGTTTGTACCGACATACCGGTAATATACGATAAATAGGACGGGTATAAAGGCAGGCAGCATGGTGAAATAAAGGACGCAATCCCTGCGCCGAAAGCCACCCAAATATTGATGTCAGCCATAACGACCTCCCGGCATTTTTATCATGATTTATAGGTCAGGCGGAGAACCCCTTTTTCCCGATCAGCGTCAAAATGAGCATCGCGATGAGCAACAGCACAATGGTGGCGCCCGGGGCCAAATTCCAGATTCCGGCTGTCATCAGGCCGGCAACCACGGCAATTTCGGCTATAACGACGGAAAAAATGACCGAAGTTTTGAAGCTCCTCGCGATCAGCAGGCTGCAGGCGGCAGGAATGGTTAACAGTGCGGATACCAGTAAAGCGCCGACGATCTTAATCGCCGTGCTGACGACCAATGCGGTCATCACGGTGATCAGCATGTTAAGCAGCTTCACCGGCAAACCGCTGACCGATGCCGCATCCTCCTCGAAGGTAAGCAGGAACATTTCTTTGAAAAAGACGGAAATGACCGCTACAACGATAACCGTAACCGCACCAACGACGTACAGATCCATCGTGTCTAAAGTGTAAATACTGCCGAACAGGTAACTGACCACATCGTTATTGTAACCCATCCCCAGCGTAAAGAACAGCGAAGCCAACGCTACTCCCCCCGCCATAATAACGGCGA
>DJTQ01000325.1:0-667 GCA_002439285.1 Paenibacillaceae bacterium UBA6304 | reverse complement strand
CCCCCCGCCATAATAACGGCGATGGACAGCTCTGCATAGCCTTTATAAGCCTTCCTCAGTTTTTCGATGGCGAACGAGGCCACGACGGCAAACACGAGGCCAACTCCGATGGGATACACCTCGATGAGAAAGCCGAGCGCAACCCCAGCGATCGTCACGTGAGCCAACGTATCTCCAATCATGGATAGACGCCGCAAAACAAGAAAAATGCCGATCAGGGGAGCCGTAAGTCCGATGAGCAGCCCGCCTGTCAGCGCTCTTTGAAAAAAATCAGCAGTTAATATTTCCAAGTGTCACATCTCCTATCACATCAAAAAAGCGCACATTAAATTCATTTATTTGGGCACGGGGACCTGAGCATCCTCCAAAAGGGAGTGCTGCAAGCCTGGAATCGCACAGTTCTGTTCATGCGAGTGGCGCACATGGAACTTGATGCTTCCGCAACGGTCGCGGGGTTCTTTTCCGAGATAGCCTTCAATCATTTCAATATCATGAGAAACCATCAAGAAGGTCATTTGATGATGAGCATGCATATGGAAGATGAGCTCAAAAAAGTCGGCCTGGGTCTGAGCATCGATACCTACAGTCGGCTCGTCAAGGATCAACAGATCCGGCTGATTAATCAGCGCCCGGGCCAAAAATACCCGCTGCTGCTGGCCACCCGACA
>DJTQ01000193.1 GCA_002439285.1 Paenibacillaceae bacterium UBA6304 | reverse complement strand
GTTATATTTTTCAACTGTCCTGCAAGGTGCTATGTTAATGCTATCTACCTATCCAGAGAATTTCCCGGCAGATGAATTAAAGGATTGGATTATAGGGGAGTTTTGCAACTATATTAGCTGAACTGCGACGGGAATTTCGAGCGGAGTCATGTTCACAATCACGGGAGGCGTCGCAGCTCGGATTAAGTTGATGTGACGTTAAAACCGAAAAGCCCGCGCCGTACGCGGGCTTCTTTACGTGGGTGCCTATTCACTCCAAAGTGCCAGAAGTTGTTCCAATTGTTCCTTTAAAGGCGGCTTCGACTTGCGTACTGCACTGGCAAGCTTGTCCGCACTCTTAAACAGCCGGTATAGCACAAGCTCACGTTCATGATCCTTCTTAGCTTTCAGCGCCTCGATAAGCGCACCGGCAAGCTCGGGACGGTCGACGGTTGCATTTTTTACATAGTTCCCTTCCTCATTACCACCCAGCAAAATGGAAACCAACACCGGCATATTTTCAGCTGTCATACCATGAGCTTCTATAAATGCCTCCGCATAGTCATCCTGCACCATTTGATGCTCCGTGTCCACCAATTCCATATAGCGGCATACTAACGGGAAATAAGATTCACTGTATAAACCGAGACCCATCACCGCGTACGTTCCCGGCATTACGGATTTTTCTCCGGGCTCCACATCCCCATACCACTCAAACTCTTCCATCGCGACATCCGCATAATCCGCAAGTTTGGGAAACAGGGCCGGATAAGTGAGCGCATTGGCAAAAAACTGATGGAGCTTCGACTTCGCCAGCTTTTTCAAGGGAAGATAATTCTTTTGGCTGCTCTTCAGCTTCAAGCTGTAGCCCTTAGGAAACCCTTGGCGCAAAAGGTTGGTGATATAATCCAATGCCTCCCCGTATGCCGCTTCCTCTTCGGATAGAATCCGGACTTCGATCATCTGCGTGACGTCGTTGTTGCTGCATTCCACTCGCTCACTCCGCAAACCACCCTCAAACTTACCGCTGCCGATCTTCAGATAACTTGCTGCGCGCGGAGAACCCAGTTTGACTGCGAGCTCCAGGTACTTTTTCCGAGTATCCGGTTCGGTTAAGCCGACCTTCAAAGCAACATAGAGGAAGAAATCCAGTTCCCCTTCATCAACTGCTTGGCGGTCCCACTCCTCCTTTAGTATCCAATCGAACCCATAATCGCCGGAAGAAACAAAATGCTGCGGCAGAAAATGTTCTTTTGCCCAAGTGTTAAAGGCTGACGCATACTGTCTGATCCACTCGCGCCTGCGTTTTTGGTTCATTTCCAGTTTGTCCGAAAGCCGCCGGATCAAGGGCTCAATAATCCCCTCTTCCTGTTTCATCAAATCCGGATTGATTAAATGCTGAGCGAAGAAGAACATGTCATGATCATTCGGCAGGACCGGAGGATCGGAAACAATCTTGGTCTGAATAAACTGCTCCAGCGACTGCCTGAGTAAGTGCAGCTTAGACTCATTTAACAATTCGCGGTGTAGGGTGATACAAGATTGATCGCGCTCAAATTCAAACACGACTTCAAACCGGTAATCAAAAAAGCGGGGACCTAGCTCCTCCGACTTGAACAGTTGATCCATCCGCTCGCACAACGCAGGAAACACTTCCTCCGTCAGTTGCTCATCGGTCAATTCTCCGATATACTCTCCTACTTCGAACTTATATGAGTCGTCACTCCAGGAGAAAGGTTCGTAAACGTCGATATGAAGCCGTCCTTGCTCCCAGATCTTTTTTCCTTTTCTCCACGCAACCCGAACATAATTCATGATTCCTGCCTGTAGCCTGCTTTGGTTCTTCAGTTCGCGTATCCTTTTGCTCTCCTTGACGTAAATTGCCATGATTTCATCCCAAATATCCTTTAAGAAAACTTCCGAAACCTGATCCATAATCCTAACCTCCTACGGTCAAAATAAAGCTTTATGCTGGATGAATCTGATTCAATCTCGGCAAGCTCCTTCCAGTGCTGATTCTCCGCCGTTCCGGCGAACCCCGGTTCGTCTTGCTCCAACCAGGTTAGCCACAATTAAGGATCGTATTTTTTCAATCAGCCTTCTCCTTCCTCAAGACACAAAACCAGAATCTCATAAATACTCGCCAAAATAATACTCCGCTAGTTCTCGGGAGTACCCGTCCTCGCCTCTCCAGGTTGCCATCGACATAAAGTCAGTACCACGTCCGCGTTCTTTACGGTAATCGTCTTGGGATTGCAGCAACCCGGCGTATCCCCATATTTCCAATACAACATCCCGTTCATATTTATTGGAAGGAAAAACATCCTTCCACCGTTTCTCCAACTGCCTGGCTGCGTCTTTATCACCGCATGCTTCTACCGCTTCAAACATTTGTCTCAAGATAGTGATGTCTTCGCCCGTGACCTCAAGTTCCTCTGTCTTAGCGAGAAACTCCAGGTCCATTAAGCAATAAACGAGCCAGTTTAAGCGGACGCCACCCCATTTGATACGCTCGAAGTTAAGTACGTTCAAATCCTTGCCGGTATAATGTTCATCCGCCAATAATCTACTGTCATTACAATCGCCGCAGGCACTATATCCCGGCTGCTCCGCCGGCCGCTGCGCATAAGTATGTATGGGTAAATCGCGCGTAAGCGCATAGGTGGACAAAGCACTCCGCAGATAGACCTTTCGCGTAGAGAGACTGTGCAGAAAGGTACGTACCGCCTTCTCTTTCGTGATATGCCGCTCGTGCAGCTCCTTGATCTTCCGAACGCATTCATCATGACTGCAAGTGAGCGGATCAAACATGACACCTTTGCTTTTTGCATATAGGAATTCATCTTCCGTATAAAAAGCTCCGCCTGCTCTCCAGCCTCCCGGAGTCCAAAAGGCGTTCATCAGTATTTTCTTGGCTTTGGGATCCACTATTTTCCATCCTCCCATCTTATATCATATATTTAA